>JANXSY010000258.1 GCA_025356435.1 Isosphaeraceae bacterium
GTCCCCTCCCCACTTGTGGGGGAGGGTTAGGGTGGGGGGTCGTGTCGCCCGGCGGTCAGACGTCACACCGCAAGTCGAAATCGCTCACCTAACCTATTCCTCATCCGTCGAAACGAACCCGATTTTGCTGCGACGGCCACCGATCAATCTGCGTCGAGGGATGATTTTCCCCGGCCGGTCCCGATCCGACTGACGCCGATTTTGATCGACAGACGATAAAAGATCGTTGCGCGATGGCCGACCGGTCCTCTGACACTTGACGATGCTCGCGATTCGACGATAGTTTGGAATGAGGTCGCGAACGCTCGGCCGCCGATCCCCTCTCGAATTCCCGCCCGTTCCTACGATCCCCCCTCTTGCCCAGTCTGCGTCCGTGGAGGTCCCCGATGTTGCTCGATCCGAACGCGCTGAATCAGGATAAGACACCGAGCCGGATCGTCACCGTCGGCCCCAAGCCGCGCCGCTTTGGGGTGTGGATTGCCTTGGTGTCGCTGCTGGTGCTCGTCGCGGCGGTCGGTGCCAAGGCGTGGGAGAGCGGGTTCAAGATTCAGAATCCCTGGCGCGATCGGCCGACACCCCTGGCGTTGCTCGACGTCGACGAGGGGATCATCGAGGTCTCCGTGACCGAAACGGGCAACCTCGAAAGTGCCACCAATTCGAAGATCAAGTGCCAGGTTGAGTCGCTGCTCGGCAACGTCGGAAGTGGGACGACTGGAGGGACCAGCCGTCCCGGTGGGGCAGGCGGCGGGGCCGGAGGGACGGGCGGTGCCAGCGGCGGCGGGTCGGGAGGGGGCCAGTCGCCGAATAGCAGCGGGGCGACAAAGGCGAAATCGAGCGCCCGGTCGAAGTCAGGCGGCGCGAGCAAGTCCGCCTCCTCGGGGGGTAGCTCCTCGAAGTCAGCCGTAGGCAGCACCGCGTCGTCCAGTACCGCCGCTTCCGGATCAGCGTCAGCGTCATCTTCGGCCACGACGAAGAAGCCGACGATCCGCAGCTTCTCCTATCAAGTCGCCAAGCACATTCCGCTTCGTTCCAGCACGAAGGCGCCGTCGACCACGAAGTCGGGCACCGCTTCCGCCTCGGGGATGTCGGGCGGTGCCGGCGGCGGCCGGGGCGGCGGCGGTGGTGGTGGTGGTGGGCGAGGCGGCGGGGGTGGCGGCATGTCGTCCGAGACCGCTGGCTCAACGCGAATTATCGAGATCGTCCCCGAGGGGACAATGGTCACGGCCGGCCAGGTTGTCTGCTCCCTTGACAGCTCCACCTTCCGCGACGCACTCCAGGCCCAGCAGATCAAGCACGCCCAGGCCAAGGCGTGGGTCGACCAGGCCCGGACCATCTACGAAGTGAACGAGATCACCCTGCTCGAGTATCGCGACGGCATCCTGCCGCAAGACATAAAGCTCATCGAGCAATACATCGAGTCGTGCCAGATCGAATCCGAACGCGCTCTCAAGGCCGAACAGTGGTCGAAGGAGACGATGGCGAAGGGCTTCCGCGCCGCCGCGCAGTATAGTGCCGACGAGATCGAGTTGCAGCGGTGCGACATGGCCCTCAAGCAGGCGAAGGGAATGGAGGAGCGGTTGACCAAATACACCGCGCCTCGGTTGCTCATGTCGCTCAAAGCCAAGCTCCAGTCGATCCGGGCCGACATGCTCGCGCAGGAGGCGTCGTTCGGGGTCGAGGACGACCGGCTCCGGCGGATCACGCGGATGATTGAACACTGCACGATCCGCGCCCCTCGCGAAGGTGTGCTCGTCTACGCCAACGAGGCCAACCCCTGGTCAGGCCGGACCGAGGTTCAGATCCAGGAAGGCGTGACGGTCCGTGAGGGGCAGGCGCTTTTTGACCTGCCTGACCCCAATCACATGCGGGTAAAAGTCAAGATCAACGAGTCAAAAATGGCCTCGATCCGCTCGGGCCAGAAGGCCATGATCCACATCGAGGCGTTCCCCAACAGGCCCCTGACCGGGATCGTCACCGAGATCACGCCGATCCCCGCCGTGCTCGGCCGGTTCTCCGACGTGCGGATCTACTTCGCCTACGTCCAGCTCGACACCGGCGGCTTCACCGGCCTTCGCCCAGGGATGTCGGCCCAGGTCTCGTTCTTCGTTGAGGCCAAAGATAAGGCTATCCGCGTCCCGGTCCAGGCCGTGCGATGGGTTGGCGATCAGACCTTCACCGCCGTCGCCGCGCAGGTCGGCGACGAGACCCGCTGGCAATGGCGGCCGATCACCCTCGGCCTCATGAACGAGAACTACGCCCAGGTCGTCAAGGGCCTCAACCCCGGCGAGCACGTCGTCGCCAAGCCCGACTCACTGCCCGTCCCGGTCATCCCCAAGGCCCCCGCCGTGCAGACCGCCGCCAAGGTTGACATGTCAACAAGCGGTTGACGTGATTATGTTATGATATGACTTGTAGGCTGGGTCTGAGCCAGTCTACAGGCTCAAATGGATTCTGGAGCGATCAGCCGAAAGCCCTCATCGCCGCGACGGCTGTCTCGGTGGTGCGGGCGTCGTCGTTGTGCTTGAGGTCGACAAGGCAGCGGTCGAACCGGCGGGCTGCCATCCGGAGATAGAGGTCAGCCGACGCCTTTTCGAGGTCGGTCGCGGTCCCCCTGGCGATCGCGCGGTCGATCCGCGCGAGCGTGCAGGCTGAGGTCACGAGTGCGATCGTGGCGTCGGCGATCCGCTCCTGGATGTATTGCATCTCGAGCACGGCCTCGCGATGCGTCATCAAGGTCGATTCGACGGCCCAGGCGAACGACCGCACCCGCTTGCCGAGCGCCGCCGCCTGCGGTATGAGGGCGGCCGAGACGACCGGCACCTTGGGCGTTTCGACTACGCGACGTGCTCTCACCATGCCGAATCGCCAGAGGGTCGGGATCGTCTTGAGCGGGTTTTTGAGGCCGCTCAGAGTCGACTTGAACCCCTCGCCGACATCCCTCATCCCGACCAGGGCGATGAACGCCTTGAGGACCTCGTTCGCCCCCTCGCCGATGGTGTTGATCCGGGCGTCGCGGGTCATGCGTTCGAAGGGGAGATCGGTGAAGTAACCCGAACCGCCGTGGATCTGGAAGGTCTCGTAGACTCCTTTCCAGAGTTCCTCGGTCGCGAACACCTTCAGAATGGCCGTTTCGAGCATGTAGTCGTCGGCCCCTCGATCGATGAGGGCGGCGGTCTCGTAGGTCGTCGCCTCCATCGCATAAGCCGACGCAGCGAGGAAGGCGAGCTTCTGCTTGATCAGTTCGAGGTCGGCCAGGCATCGGCCGAACTGGCGACGCTTGAGCGCGTGCTTCGTCGCGAGTTCGAGGCAGACCTTGGCGACCCCCGTGCAGCTTGCGCCGAAGGTGACTCGGCCGAAGTCGAGCACGGTCAAGGCCACCCGCAGCCCCTTGCCGAGCGGCCCGAGGACGTTCTCTGCCGGAACGGGCATATCGTGGAAGGCGAGCCGGCCGGTCGCTGTGCCGCGAATCCCGGTCTTCTCCATCCGCTTTTCGACGACCTCGAAACCCGGCATGTCGGGCGTGACAAGGAAGGCCGTGATCTTCGAGTCGCCCCCCTTGGGGTCAGGCGTCCGGGCCATCACCGTGAGCACGCCCGCGACCCCGCCGTTGGTGATCCATCGCTTGGTGCCGTT
Organism: Isosphaeraceae bacterium; assembly: GCA_025356435.1. Lineage (GTDB taxonomy): Bacteria > Planctomycetota > Planctomycetia > Isosphaerales > Isosphaeraceae > CAMFLR01. Next base: position 3,634 of record JANXSY010000258.1, read on the forward strand.
GAGGATGTAGGTCTTGCCATCGGGGCTGGGCGTGGCCGTCGTCTGGACGTTCGAGGCGTCTGACCCCGCCTCGGTCTCGGTCAGCGCGAACGCCGCGAGGGTCCGACCGCTGACCAGCTCGGGCAGCCATCGAGCCTTCTGCTCGGGGGTGCCGAACAGCAGCAGAGCGCGGATACCGATCGAATGATGAGCATTCACAAACACGCCGACACTCGCGTCATGCCCGCCGATCACCTCCATGATCCGACAGTATCCCGACTGCGTGAACCCTCGCCCGCCGAACTCGGTCGGTGCCGTCATCCCGAGCACGCCGAGCCTTGCCAGCCCATCAATAACCGCTTGCGGGATCTCGGCCGCGCGGTCGATCGCGGCGGCGTCGATATTCGCGTCGGCAAACGCCTTCACGTTGGCGACTGCGCGGTCGACGTTCGCCTTCTCGGCCTCGGCCAGCTCGGGATAGGGGAACAGCGAACCCGCATGAAACACACCTCGAAAGAGGGCCTTGGCGAACCCCTCTTTCGACGGCCCCGAGAACAGCAACTCTTCGACCTGCCGAACCTGCTTCGCTCGCTCAGCCTCATCCATCCCCGAGTGAGTCTGTGCCGCCCGACTCTCCGGTGCCACGATGCCCATGCCAACCTCCGATCGGTTGCACCCCGCCAGTTCGACGAGGCGATTGAAGAATTGTAGCGCGGGGCGGAGGTCGGGAATAGGGGGTTGGACCGTCAGGAACGTCCGCTCGCCGGGACATCGATCGAGGCCGTACCTGGGGGCTTGAACCGTCAGCCGATCCCGATCCAGAAACCGTCACGCTGGCACGGAAGTCATCAGGAAATGAAACAAATCGAATACAAAGGCTTCGTCGCCGACAACGAGATCGATGCGGAATCCGGCTTGAACTTCGGCGAAGTGGTGGGTTCGCGCGACAGGATCACGTTTCAGGGAGAGACCGTTGAGGCCGCCGTGCTGGCCTTCGGCGAGTCTATCGTCCTCACGCCACTCACTTCCCGATGCAGAATCGCCGGAAGATGCGGTCGAGGATGTCTTCGGTCACGACGGTCCCGACGATCTTGCCGAGGTCGTCGATGGCCTGGCGGAGTTCGGCGGAGATCAACTCTTCGCCGCCGGGGCCGGTCGCGACGGTCAGGGCGTGGCGGAGCGATTCGGCCGCGCGATCGAGACACTCTCGCCACTGCGAGCCCAGACCTTGTACGGCGTCGGACTGCACCGATCGAGACCGCAGCGAGGTGGCGATCGCGGCGCGAAGGCCGGCGAGTCCCTGGCCCGTCAGGGCGCTGGTGTCGAAGGGAGTGGCGGGG
>JANXSY010000283.1 GCA_025356435.1 Isosphaeraceae bacterium
AGTTCACCGAAGTCGGCTATTACGGCCGAGACGTCGAGAGCCTGGTGCGCGACCTCGTCGAGGCGTCGATCGCGCTGGTCAAGGCAAGCGAACGCGAACGGGTGATCCCCGAGGCACAGGCTCGCGCTGAGGATCGGCTGCTCGACCTGCTCATCCCCGAGACTCCAACAGCCTGGATCGACCCACACACACCCGAGTATGTCGAGGCGGCCGAACGCAAGGCGCGGACACGTGAGAAGATGAGGGACAAGCTCCGTAAGGGTTCACTCGACGACCGCGAGATTGAGCTAATCATGCCCGGCCGGTCGATCGCCCCGGTGTCGATCCTGGGGGCGGGGAACATGGAACAGATGGAGATGGACCTCCAGGGGATGTTCGAGAAGATGGTCCCGAAGCCGCAGCAGGCGCGGAAGATGACCGTCGCGCAGGCCCGGCCGCTCTTGATCTCGCAGGAGTCTGACAACCTGCTCGATTCGGAGAAGATCAACCAGACCGCGATCCGGCTCGCTGAAGACTCGGGCATCGTCTTCCTCGACGAACTCGACAAGATCGCCGGTGACTCCGACGGCGGCGGCGGCCGAGGCCCCGACGTCTCCCGCCAAGGCGTTCAGCGCGACCTGTTGCCGATCGTCGAGGGGACGACCGTCAATACCAAGTACGGCCCGATCAAGACCGACCACGTCCTCTTCATCGCCGCCGGGGCCTTCCACCGCTCGAAACCAAGCGACCTGATGCCCGAGCTACAGGGCCGGTTCCCGATCCGCGTCGAGCTGAAAGACCTCACCCGCGACGACTTCGCCCGCATCCTTCGCGAGCCCCGCGCCTCATTGATCCGCCAGTATCAGGCCCTGCTCGCCACCGAAGGGCTGATTGTCGAGTTTACCCCCGAGGCGATCGACTCGATGGCCGACTATGCCTTTCAGGTCAACCGGTCGACACAAAACATCGGCGCGCGTCGATTGCATACAATCCTCGAACGGGTCGTCGAAGAGCTGAGCTTTGAAGCCTCCGATCGCGAAGAGAAGCACGTAACTATCGACGCTGAACATATCAAGGCGCGACTTCATGATGTGGCGGGCGACGAAGATCTGAGCCGATTCATCTTATAAACCAATGCGAGGGTAGTCAGGCGATGGCCGATCCGATCCAGCTATTGAACGTCTTTGATGTCGAGACCGAGCAGGGTTCGAAGTCGCTGCTCTGCTTCCTCGACCCGATCATTGCGGGGATCAAGGGGATCGATCCTCGGGCGATCATCGGCATCTATAATGCGGCTGAGGGGGAAGACTTCAACCCCGACGGCTTCAAGGTCAACCCTGCGTTCGTTGAATCGATCACCGGATATATGAACGAGGAAGCCGCCACCTCAGACGAGATCGTTGAGCAGGCGAAGACGCTCCCGCAAGGCTGGCTCTACATCATCGACCCCCGCGACCCCCACGAGGGCAATGACGACCCCCCCGCGACCAACCTGATCGGGGCTTATGCCGTCGACGATTCGGGCCAGATCGTCCCGGGGTCGTTCCAATACAACGAGAAGCATGCGTTGTTCGACCGAACCCACGGCGTCTCGGGGGTGCTCTACGACAAGACGTTTTATCAGTGGCTCCACGAGATCGATTAGGTCGCCAATCCTCCGACCAGCCAGCCCAGGCTCCACGCGGCCTGAAAATTGTAGCCGCCGATCAGGCCGTCGAGGTCGAGCACTTCGCCCGCGAAGTGGAGGCCGGGCTGGAGGCGGCTTTCGAGCGTATTGGGATCAACTTCCGAGAGCGAGACGCCGCCGCTCGTCACCTCAGCCTTGGCGAATCCCAAGGTGCCCGAGACCGGCAACCGCAGCATCTTGAGCGAGCCGACCAGCCTCTTCCGCTCGTCCCGAGAGAGTTCCGGGCCGGTCCGACTGATCGGGATCGATGACGCGACCAGGATCGCCTCGGCCAGGCGTCGGGGGATCGCATCGGGCAGGAAGCTGACGACGTTCCGCCGACCGGTCCGGGCCTCGGTCTGGAGCAACTGATCAAGGACCTCGGCCCGGACGTCGGGCAGGAAGTCGAGCGCCAGGTCGAGCCGATCCGGCCCATCGTGGCGGGCGATCGCGCGACTTACGTCGAGGATCGCCGGTCCAGTCAGGCCGAAGTGGGCGAAGAGCATCGCCTCGCGACGTTCGAGCAGAGCAGGGCCGGTCGCCCCCCGGATCGAGGCGACAAGGTCGGGAATTGTCAGCCCTTTGAGGCCGGGCACCCAATCGGCGTCAACCCTGAGCGGGACCAAGGCCGGACGTGGCTCGACGATCGTATGTCCGAACCGCCGCGCCCAGCCAAAGCCGTCACCGGTTGTCCCCGATCCCGGATAGGACTGGCCTCCGACCGCGACGACCACGCGACGGGCATGGATCGGGCCGTCGGGCAGGTGGACCTCAAAGCCGCCTTCGACCGGCTCGATCCCAGACACCGGGCATCGCGTGAAGACCTGCGTTGAGGTCTGTTCAAGGCGGCCGAGCAGGGCGTCGAGCACGTCCGAGGCGCGGTTGGAGACGGGGAAGACCTTGCCGTTCCCCTCGACATAAGTCGCCACCCCTTCGCCTTCGAAGAACTCGACCGTCGACTCGACGCTGAACGCCTTGAGCGCGGGGGCCAGAAACTTGCCGTTCTCGCCAAAAGCCTGCTGGATGCTCCGCGCCCCGAGGGCCTCACGGGGGTCATAGGCCGGGTCGATCGGGCCGGAAATCACGCTCAGGTTCCGCAGGCCCCGGGCGTTGGTGAGGTTGCAGCGGGTGCCGCCCGAGATGAGGATCTTGACCCCTGGACGGCGATTCTTCTCGATCAGCGCCACGGTCTTCCCGGTCTCCGCCGCGCGGATCGCCGCCATCAGTCCCGTTGCGCCTCCGCCGAGGATCGCGAGGTCGAAGTCTCTGGAAGGGTCGGTCATGAGTGGGTTCGCGGCGTGAAGAGGGGGAGAGATCGGCCGTCTTGGCACATCGATAGACTGTATGCATAATAAATTGGTGAGACGATCGTTTCTCTGGAGCAGGACCGATCCCCATGCTGTCCGCGCCGACCGAGCATCTGCTGCATACGAAGTCGGACGTGGCCGCTGACCTGACACTTTCGCCGAAGCGCGACCCGTTCGGCAAGGTGGCCTCGTGGACCACGCGGTTCACCGGCGGCCGGTGGGGCTTCCTGCTGGCGTTCGCCTCGGTGCTCGTCTGGGCCTGCCTCGGGCCAGTCTTCAACTTCTCCGATAACTGGCAACTTGTCATCAACACGTCGACGACCATCGTCACGTTCTTGATGGTCTTTTTGATCCAGAATGCCCAGAACCGCGAATCAAAGGCGCTGCATCTCAAGCTCGATGAGTTGATCCTTTCGACCCGACGCGCCCGCAATGAATTGATCGATGTCGAGAACCTCACCGACGAACAACTCGACCGCCTGCGTGTGCGTTACCGACAGATCTCAGAGGACTGCCACGCCAACCGTGACAAGGAGGAATTCCTCCATCCCGACTTTGACGAGCATCCGTCCGCGCACTCCCACCGCCGGGGCCATGTCCATTAGGTAAGGAATTGTCGCGCGAGGGCCTGCGTCAAACCCTGAAGGGCCATGCCCTCGATCAGGACGTCTCGCGTCGTCGGGCCGGTGGGCCGGAGGTGGATGAGCCAGGTCTCGATGGGGAGGCGATCGAGGACGAGATCAGCCCACTCGACGACGCAGAGGCCCCCGGCCGAGAAGTATTCGGCCGCGCCGAGGGCGTCAAAGTCGTCGGGTCCGGCGAGTCGATAGGCGTCGAAGTGATAGACATCGAGTCGCCCATGATACTCGTGGATCAAGACGAACGTCGGGCTCGCGATCGCGGCCGGATCAACTCCCATCGCTTCAGCCAAGGCCCGTGTGAGCCGGGTCTTGCCCGCGCCCAAGGGGCCGATGAGGCCGATCACCTGATCGGGCCGGACCGCGTCGGCGAGGGCGCGGCCGAGGGAATCGGTGTCCGCTTCGGAGCTGAGGGTCAGGGACAGACGTTCGACCGAACTCATAGATTGCCCCCCGATTTCGGTTGGGCGAGGTGGTCAAAACCGCCGACAGAGCAGGGGGCCACGCGACCATCAGGGTCTCGCAGCCTGATCCCAGGTTCGGCCTCAATCGAGCCAATCCGGTAGAGCGAGACGCCGGGCGGGGGCGAGGCGAGCAGCCTGTCGGCGTCGGCCGGAGAGACCGTGAAGCAAAGCTCGAAGTCCTCGCCGTCGCCGAGCGCATGGTCGAGCGGACTCGTGCCATCCTGCTTGGCGACTCGGTGGGCATCGGGATGGATCGGGATTGCGTCGGCGTTGAGGATCGCCCCCAGGCCGCCGCTCTCGGCGAGGATGTGGCCGAGGTCGCCCGCGAGGCCGTCGGACAGATCGATCATGGCATGGAGATCGACCTCCCGGTGGAGAGCGAGTGCCTCTTCGATCCGGGGCAGGGGACGGAGGTGGCGTCCGAGCAGGCTCCCGCCGAGCGGGCCGGTCACAAAGAGGGCGTCGCCCGGCTTCGCTCCCGAGCGTCGGACCGGCCCGCGTCCGGTCGACTCGCCCATGACAGTGATCGAGATGATGAGCGGGCCGTCCCATGCGTTGGTATCGCCACCGACGAGGGCCACGCCGAACCGCTTCGCGAGTGCGTTCATCCCGTTATGCAGACCGACGAATCCATCCAAGGTCTCGCCCTTCGGCAAGGCGACCGCGACGACCGCCGCGATTGGCTGGCCGGCCATCGCCGCGATATCGGAGAGGTTGACAGCGAGCGCCTTGTAGCCGATTTCAGGCAGGGTGGCCCGGTCGCGGAGGAAGTGCCGTCCTTCCATCAACATATCTGTCGTGACGAGCACCTCGGCCCCGGCGCGGAATCGGAGCGCGGCACAGTCGTCGCCGATTCCGATCAGCACGCGGTCATTCGAGGCAGACCCGGCCCTGATCCGTTCGATCAGGTCGAACTCGCCCAGCCTGATCTCAGCCATGAGAGAGCCTCCGACGTCCCGCGAGGAAGGCCCGCACAAATCCCTCGGTCGCGCGTTCGAGTCGGTGCGAGGCGAAAGCGATCGCGTCTTCGATCGGACCGGGACCGGGGGCGATGCTCGCATAAGCGTCAATCCCTTCGGCAAGCACCATTTCGGCCCCGTCACCGATCACCCCGGCGAGAGCGAGGCAGGGGACGCCCATCGATCTGGCGAGCCGGGCCACGCCGACGGCCGTCTTGCCGAAGGCGCTCGAGGCGTCGATCGCCCCTTCGGCGGTCAGGCAGAGGTCGGCCCCGATCATGCGTCGGTGGAGGTCGACAGCGGCGACCACGAGGTCGATCCCCGGCGTGAGCGATCCATCGGCAAACGCGACCAGGCCTGCCCCGAGACCCCCCGCTGCGCCCGATCCTGGGAGGTTGTCGACCGATCGTTGCAGGTCACGAGCGATGATGCGGGCGAAATGGCCCAGGGCCTCGTCGAGTTCGCCAATCATGGCGAGAGTTGCCCCCTTCTGCGGGCCGTAGACGGCCGAGGCACCCGATGGGCCGCAGAGGACGTTGGCCACGTCGCACGCCACGCGGATCGAGGCCGACCTGAGCCGAGAGTCGAGCCCCGAGGCGTCGATCCGAGCCAGCCGTCGCAGGGCTGCGCCGCCGGGCGGAAGCTCAAGGCCGCGCTCGTCGAGGAGCCGGGCACCAAGGGCCTGGGCCATCCCCGCCCCGCCGTCGTTTGTCGCACTGCCGCCGATGCCGAGGATGATCGTCCGGCAGCCGAGATCGAGCGCGGCACAGACCAGCTCGCCGGTCCCGCGAGTCGTCGCCACTCTGGGGTCGCGGCGGCTCTGGGGTACGAGGACGAGGCCGGAGGCAGCGGCCATCTCGATGACGGCGGTCTTGCCGTCGCCCAGCAGGCCGAAGCGAGCGATGACCGGCTCGCCCATCGGCCCGGTCACAGTCACCTCGCGAAATGACCCGTGGGTCGCGGCGACAAGGGCTTCGACCGTTCCCTCGCCGCCGTCAGCCATCGGCACGAGGTCGATCACGGCCTCGGGACAGGCGGCTGACACGCCTCGAGCCATCGCCAGCGCGGCTTCGGGGGCCGAGAGGCATCCCTTGAACTTGTCGGGGGCGACGACAACTCGCATCGAGGCTCGGCTCATTTCCGGGTGGGGGTCGTTCTCAAGAGGTCAATTCTACCCGAAACGCGGCGGGATGGCCTGACGTTATCGGAGAGTCGCGCCCCGGTCTGCGGTGGCCTCGGCGAGGCTCATCTTGCCCTGATGGATGTTGTTGCGACGAACAATGTAGAAGGGCAGGGACTGGCTCTGCGCGACTTCGGGCTGGCGGAGGGTGAAGACAACCGTGTCAGCCGAGATCGTCTCCCAGTGGCTCTTGCCGACGTTGACACCGACCAGGATATCCCCCTTCTGCACGTTCGCTCGGGCCGCCGGACTGTTCGGGCTAACCGACTGGATATAGAGGCCGCCCCGAAGCTGCGCGGAGGCTGTGGAGACATATTGGGCCGAGACCGGCACCAGCTTGACCCCGAGCGCCTTCCAGACGATGTCGCTCTGGTCGTTCACGGCGACGGCAGGCGTCGTCCTCGACGCGGGCTTGAGGTCGATCGTCAGGGCGGTCTGCTTGCCGCCCCGCATCAGGACAACCGCCGTCGGCAGTCCGGGCTGGGCGTCGAGCAGGCCCCGCTCGATGTCGAGGGGGTTGGTGACGACGATCTCGCCAACCTTGACGACGTGGTCGCCTGTCAAAATCCCCGCCTCAGAGGCCGGGCTGCCGACCTGGACGTCGTTGAGGATGACCTTCCGTTCCTCGCCCTGGAACACCTCGCCAGCGACCATCCCGTGCCAGGTGCCGGCGATCCTCCGAGTGCTGAGCATCTCGGTGGCGACCCGCTTCACATCGTCGATCGGTAACGCGAACCCGATCCCCTGGGCACCCGACCGGGTCGCGACGTTGATCCCGACGAGTTCACCCTCAATGTTGATAAGCGGCCCGCCTGAGTTCCCGGGGTTGATGCAGGCGTCGGTCTGGATCAGGTTGCGGTAAACCTGCTCGTCTGAGAGTGTCACGTTGCGTTTAAGGGCCGAGACGATGCCGACCGAAACCGTGTTTTCGTAGCCGAAGGCGTTGCCGATCGTGATGACGGTCTCGCCAATCATGAGGTCGCTCGACGTGCCGATCGGCACAGCCGCCAGCGGATGGCCGGCCTCGATCTTGATGAGAGCGAGGTCAGTCTCTTTGTCGACTTGAATGACCCTCGCCAGGTGATTCGTACCGTCGGAGAGGTGGACGTCGATCGTCTGAACCTTATCGACGACGTGCTGATTTGTGAGGATGAAGCCGCGAGCGTCGACGATCACGCCGCTTCCCATCCCGCTCACCCGGGGGCGCTGAGATTCCTCGCTCGAGAACGGCCAGCGGCTGCTGGAGCCGGCCTTCTTCTCGCTCGAGATGCTCACGACGCTTGCCTGGGCCCGCTCGACCGCCTTGACCACCAGCGTCTTCCGCTCAGCTTTGCTTGCAGAGACGAGTCGAGGAGTCGCCATGACCCACGTCAGAGTGGCCAGGGCCACAAGGCAAAATCCATCCCGTCGCGACATGGGTAGCGGCACGTTACGACCCCTCGTTGGGTGGTTCTCAGCCGAACGTCCCGGGGCCGACACTCCGTTCGCCACCCTCAATGGGTAACGCTCGATCCCCCGACGTTCCGCGTCTCAACGACCCTTTCATTCGGTCAGCCCAAATCACCAGCTTGAATCCAGTCGCATGCGAACTGCCTGGCTTACCTACCCTTCCTCAAGACCGGAAAACTCCCCCTATTGTGACTGAATCGACCCGTCCGATCGTGTCGGTCGTGTCGAAATGATTGACAAGCAACAAGCCCCGGGCTTAGTTTTGGGTGGATGTCAGAGGGATACCAACCCGAGCCGCGAGCCGAAGGGGATTTGATGTCCGAGAAGTCGTCAAAACGGGCGAGGCTCGAGGCGAGCCTGGCCGAAGACCCGGCCGACACCTTCCTGCGATACGGCCTGGCCCTCCAGTGCCTGAACGAGGGGGACGTGGCCGAAGGGCGGGAACAGTTGCTCTCGCTGATCGCCGACCATCCCAACGACCAGGTTCCGGCCCATCAGCAACTCGGGCAGTCATTCATGGCGACTGACGAGGCGGAATTGGCCCGGCAGTGGTTCGGTCGGGGCATCGCCAAAGCGAGGGCAGTCGGTGACTTGCACGCGGCGGGCGAGATGGAAGGCTTCCTCTCCCAGATCAGTTGAGACTCGACCTTCGACACGATCGCACCAATCCGCGTGTCTGAACCCAGAAAATTCAGTGCTGTTCTTTGATCCTGATCCGTCGATATTCGACCACGTTCGTCTCGGATTGTAGGGCAATCGTCCCCTTCGCGGGGAGGGCCAAGGCCTTTTCGATGACCTCGCCGTTGCAGGTGCAGACGGCCGTGGCACCCTTGCCGTCCGGGTCGTTCGTGACCGACACCTCGATCGCGTTCCAGTCGCCGTCTTTGTAACCCTTCAGCGCCTTGTACGGGCCGACCCGGGGATAGTCGCGCACCTGCAACTGGTGCTTGAAGTCGTGATCGCGGAGGTGAATGCCGCTGTTCGCGTCGCGAGAGGCCCGGAACTCTAGCTTCAGCACGAAGCTGTGATCGAACTCGGCGACGGTGTCGATCTCCTTGGTCTTGGGACCGCCGGGGCCGGCACCGTTGATGACGATCACACCGTCCTTGGCGACAAAGCGTCCGTCGGACGTCATAGGCTTGCCGTCAAGCACCTCGCCGCCGAGCCGCCAACCGCTGAGGTCTTTGCCGTTGAAGAGGCCCTTAAAGCCCGGTTCGACCGCAAATTCGTCCTCCGCGCGGGCCGAGAGCGGGACTATCGACAAGGCAAGCAGCGTCAGCGAGATGGTACCGGTCGAGAGCCGCATGGGGTGTTCCTTCGAGGTCGTGACGCAACGACTGAGATCGTACTCGCGCCTGGACAGCGTCGCCACCGGTCGTCCCATCTGGGTTCGTCAAACGGATAGGGGCGCGGTCGATGATCGACCGCGCCCCCGTGAAGAGAATCATAATCCGAACGGCTTTCAAGAACCGAAGGCACTCTTCGTCGAAGTCGTGGCCACCATGGCCGTGCGGACGGTTCGCCGGTTCGACCACCAGCCGGCCGGGACCGTGACATCATGTCGCGTCGGTGTCTGGCTCCAGGCGGAGACCGGCCCAGCGGGGACGACGTTCGGCGAGACAATCCCGTCCGAGTTCGTCCGTTGATTGCTAGAACCGACCTTCAAGGCGATTGAGACGCTCGGGCTCGAGACGGCAGGGCTCGAGGCAGACGGGCTGAAGGCGACGTCGGCCCAGAAGTTCATTCCGTAGCCGTTTGAGCCGGGGAAGACGGAATTGCCGTAGCCGTACACTCCGCCGCCGCCGCCGCTGACGCCGTTCGAGAGGGCGTGCAGCGGGCCGTTGTCGACTCCGCTGTTGTCAAAGTAGTTGGTGGTGATCCCGAAATTGCCCCCGCCCGACGAGTAGGAGACGATGTAGACGGTGTTGGCCGCGACCGCCACGGGGCTGGAGAAGGTCACGTTCTGCCAGCCGGAGGCAGTCTCGCCGGTGAAGGTGGCCGACGCGAGCATCGTCCCGGTTGTCGACCAGAGGTAACCGACGTGGGTAGAGCCGCTCATCCAGGTCTGCTTGTAGAAGCGTGCCCCCGTGACCGTGCCCGCGACGTCGGTGCGAAACTTCACGCCGAGGTCGTAAGTTCCCGAGGTGTAGGAGTTCACGGTCGGGGTGGTGGAATTACTCCAGATCGTATCGGTCACCGCGACGACGACTGCGGCCTTCGTGGTGGCCGAGACCGTGGCCGTATACGCCGAGTTCAATCCACCAACCGAGGTGCGGACGCGGTAGTAATAGGTGGTCCCGGCGACGAGCCCGCTATCGGCATAAGAGGTCGTGCCCAAAGCCGTGGTGCCGATCTGGTTCCATCCGTTGCTGCCGTTGGCGCTCCGCTCGACCATGTAGCCGGTGTCGCCGGTTGAACCGGTCCAGGCCAGGTTGAGCTGCGAGGTGGACGCGGCGACGGCCGTGAGGTTGATCGCGGCGGCCGGGGTGACGGAGATGCCCGATTGGGTCGCAGTTGGCCCGCCGGCCGTGTCGCCGATGGTGAGGGACTGCGAACCGGCCGTCTGGAAGGTCAGTCCGAAGGTATGCACGCCCCGATCGGCCGTCGTGAAGGTATAGGCGGCCGGGAGGATCGCCTGGGTATCGCCGGTGGTGAACCGGACCGTGCCCGTATAGCCGGTTGCGAGGTTACCATAAGCGTCTCGAGCGGTCACAGTGATCGTCTGCGAGTTGCCCGCCGTCGTCGAGGAAGCGAGGCCGCTCAGAACGAACTGGCTCGCCGTTGCGGGGCTGACTGCGATCCCAGTCAGCGAGCCTGAGGTGGTGACGCTTACCGTGTCGACGGCCGAGACCGACTGGCTGCCGGCGGTCTTGAGCGTGAGGCTAAAGGTGTGCGACCCGGCGTCGCTCGCGGTGTAGGTGTAGTTCGCGGGGAGTCCGGCCTGAACGTCGCTTGTGCTGAAGTGGACCGTTCCGCGATAGCTGGAGTCGGTGCCATTCGTGTTCTGCGCTGTGATCGTGACGTTGAACGCCGCGCCCGCCGTCTGGCTGGGGGAGGCCGCGACGGCCAGCTGATCGATCGAGGCCGGTGGGGCGACGGTCCCGCCAAGTACCTGGACGACACGATCGGCGAGAGGAGAGCCGAGCCCGGTGACGTAGTCATACCCGGCCGACGCCGAGTAGTTCGGGGTGCCGGTGCTCGTCCCGCTCGTCACGTCGTGAAAGAGGCCCGTGGTCCCATTCTTGTAGAGGGTTGTCATCACTTCTTGCGGATTCGAGCTATTGAGGGCCGACTGGCCGCTCAGGGCGCGACCCTGGTCGGCGATCGCAAGCAGGGCGGCCCATTGGGGGGCTCCGGCGCTCGTGCCTCCGACCTGGAGCCATCCGGTGCCGTTCCCGGTGCTCGGGACCGAGTCGTAGACGGCAAATCCAGTGTACGGGGAGGCGTCATAGGAGACGTCCGGATTGGCCCGCATCGTCGTCTGGGTCACGACACCGTTCTGGTAAGTCGGACGCGATTCGTAGGCACTCGGGCCGCCGCCGCTGCCGCCCCAGCCGGTCTCGCTCGCATAGAGGCCGCTGGCACCGACCGACAGCGCCGTCCCGCCGACGGAGAGGACGTTCGGCGAGGACGCCGGCCACATGATCGGGGCACCGTAATCTCCCGAAGAGGCCACGTACGACACACCAGGCTGCGAGAAGCTAGAGTCATAGGAAGTCTCGCCGTCGAATTCGCTTCCCCCCCAGCTCATCGAGACCACGCTGGCGTGAGACGCTGCGTAAATGACACCTGCCAGAAGATCGGCGTCATTGGCTGAGTTGGCCTCGACGAGGAGAATTTGCGCCCCCGGAGCGATCGCATGGGCCCACTCCACGTCGAGCGAGATCTCCAACTCCCAACCGCCCGAGGAATCCGACGCCGGATAGCTCGTCCCGCCGCTCTGATTAACGCGATTGACGGTGACGTTCGGCAGTCCAAACTGCGTGTCGAACGCATCAAGGTCAGCCTGGATATTAGGGTCGTCCATCGCGTCGACGATGGCGATCGTCTGGCCCGTCCCATCGCCTTGGACTGCCCCAAACGCGATCTTGTTGAATCCGTACGCCTGACGAATCTGCGTCGGTGTGAAGGCACCCGAGGGCGGCGAGGTGTTCCCAACCTGGGAACCGACCTCGAAGGTCGGATGGGCTACCATGGCGACGCCCAAGGTCGCCGATAGAAGTTGGCGACATTCAAGGCGATCGACGCTCGGCATCATAGGGCGCAGTTTCGACGCGACCCGTGAACGGGCGAGGCTACGACGCATCACGGTGTAAGCTCCTGGTGCAGTGCGGCGACGTGGCCGCATCGGTCGATTGAGGCACGGGTGCAGTGCGGCGACGTGGCCGCATCGGTCGATTCAGACACGTGAAAGACAACGAATGCCAGACTCGGCAAA
>JANXSY010000289.1 GCA_025356435.1 Isosphaeraceae bacterium
GTTGCTTTACGAACTGCTCGCGGGCAGCCCTCCGGTCGAACCTGAGCGTCTGAAACGAGCGGCGTTGGATGAAGTCTTGCGGATCGTCCGCGAGGAAGAACCCCCCAGGCCGAGCATTCGTCTAAGCACTTCGGAGGGAAAGGCCAGCATTGCCGCGACGCGTCAGACCGATCCGATGAGACTCTCTGCTCTGATACGTGGAGAGATCGACTGGATAGTGATGAAGGCACTCGAAAAAGACCGCACACGCCGATACGACTCGGCCACGGCGTTCGCGAAGGATGTGCAACGCTACCTGGCCGGTGAAGCAGTGCAAGCGCATCCGCCGAGTGCTTGGTACCAGTTCACAAAGATGGTGCGCAAGAACAAGCGGGAGGTTGCGGTTGCCGCGATGGTGTTGATCCTGCTTTTTCTGGGAGTGGCGGGAACGACTTGGCAGGCCGGTGAACGTCGTCGCGAACGTGAGATTCGTCGACTTCAATCCAGTCATTCGGCGATCACAGCAGCGGACCGTGCTGAAGCGGCCCTGGAGGCGAATCGGCTCACAGCCGTCGATGACGCGCTGGGGATGATAGATACCCAGCAGGTCGCGGAATCCCGTGAACTCAAGGAGCGAATTGAATCGTTACGCCGTGATCGCAAAATGATGGAGCAACTTGAAAACCTGTCCGAAGGGCACTGGAATTTCGCTCCTTCGCAGAACTCAAAAGAAGCCGAAAAGCCAAAGAATCGCTACCCGGAAGTCTTTCGTGATTATGGGATCGCAATTGACCAGTTGAGCACCGAGGAAGCAGCGGATCGCATTCGCCATTCGCGAATTGCACCTGCCTTGACAGACGGCTTGACCACCTGGTTTTTCCTGGTGCGCGATAATCCAAGATTGAAGTTGTTACTCGACCGGCTTGATCCCGACGAATATCGCACCGAAGTCAGGACCGCGGAACAAAAGGGGAACGGCGATCGCGCGCGCGAACTGGCATACAAATCCGAGGCCCTTGAACAGCCTCCCGTGTTTGCCGTGATGTTATCTAACACGGTCTTTAACGAGGAGCGATGTCTGAGCATTCTCAAAGCCACTTGGAGCCGCTATCCCGACTCATTCCCGGTGGCGTCCGCGTTAGCCCAGCGCAGCGACATGAACCTCGAGCGTCCAACCGGCGAACGCCGGGCATGGAAACGTACGGCCGTGGCCTTGCGGCCCAAAAGCTCGCTCGCGAACTTGGAATTGAGCATGGAGTACAGCCAAGGTCCGATTCCCGGCGTGGCCCCGCCGTATCATCCCGCCGTTGGGACATTCTTCCTGGGACCTAGAGATGATGAACAAGCGGAGCAACGAATTAAATGCCTCAAACGTGCTGTCGAATCCGCTCCCCAATGGGCGGCGGCTCACGCAGCTCTCGGCAACGCGTATTCCACGGCGGGTCAATTCGACGAAGCGACCGAATCGTATAAACGGGCCCTTGAGTTACACCCAGAAAATTATGTCGCGCGCGTTGGACTCATTTACGCCAACGGGTTGCGGGAGAACTGGGTTGAAGCCGCGCGGGTCGAGCGTGAGTGGCTCGCTCTTGGACCAGATCATATCGATCATTCGCAGAGAGATGCGACACTTGATTCCAGAGTCCTGAACGCGATTCAGCTCTCATACGCGTACGCACAAGACGTTCACTTGATCATGGGAGTGTCGGGCTTCTATCGAAAAATGGCGAACGAGTTAATCCGACTCGAAAGGTATAACGACCTCGTAGAACTTGGCGTGCGTGCGAAGAACATGACATTCAACAATTCTTCGAAGGGGTACCCCGACATACTTGAGGCTGAGATGGATTCCAGCCTCGATATCAAGAGGTTCCTCCCCGTCCGCGCTGCGGCGCAAGCCTCTTTCGGTCGCGGCATCGATCCACCTTCACCTGAGGAACGCCCTGCCGTTCGCAACTTGGCCCTCAAATGGCTCACGAACGATCTCAAAGCTTGCGAGGCGAAATATCTTGCCGAGAAAGCCAAACTCGGCCCTAACGTTCACGCTGTGATGAGCCGTTGGCTCACCGAATCGATGCTGGCCGACGTTCGCGGCGAGCGAATCGCAGAGTTGCCCCGGGACGAGCAGGAGGCCTGGGGAGCACTGTGGTCCAAAGTGGTCGCCCTACGGGATCAAACGGTTCCGCGAGCGAGGATAAACGGAAGTACGTCCCCACCGCCACACCCCGCGAAATAGCCGCTCGATGCGGATTTCCCGTTCCGGTTGTGGCCCTGGCAAAGCTCGTTTGTTTGCCAGCAGTTAGAGGAGGCCGAAACCTCTGTTGCCTGGCGGCAAGCCCAGCCTAAAGCCGGAGACAAAAAGACGTGCCACGAATTGATCGCAAGAATAATATGTGGCACGATGCTACGTAAGGCACTTCTCACGAAGCGGTTCCATCACAAACCCGCCGCCGAAGGATAGAATCCCAGCCTGTCAGACCCCTGCAAAAAAGTTCTAACGGTGTCCTGTCGCCCCGACTCATTCTTTCACGAGATGAACATAATTTGTTATAAACGCACAGCCTCGAACCGAAACCGACCGGCACGGTATAGCTCCGGAGGCTCGCATTTACTCCTGAACCGATCCTCACCAAATCTCCGTCAGCTTGGCAACCAAGAAAGAGAGTCTCTTTGTCCTCGGGGTGTGATGGATGGCACACGACCCTGCGAAGGTCGAGGACCGGGTTCGACTTCCGGCGAGGACATCTTCAATGACGCTGGAGCCAGACGGCCAGGCAACCGGCTGCAAACCGGTCGAAGTGGGTTCGACTCCCACTGGCGTCTTTTGCGATGGTCATCATGAACTATTGCCGCGATTTTCAAGCAAGCGGGTGATACCGTCGGGCCAGCGGCGTACCGGCCTTGTCTGCGGGCGATTGGCACAGGGCGTTCCATACATGGATTCTAAACCAGGGCGGTATCCATCCGTGGTAGCTCATTGATAGAGCACCAGGTTCACACCCTGGCGGTAGCGGGTTCGAATCCCGTCCACAAACCGCGATCGGCTGATAACCGATCGCTCAAGACGCTGAAAACGTCTTACCACCGGCCCGAGGGAGGCGGACACTCGCACGATCGGCCATCGCACGACCTCAAGCCGGGCGATTGGCGACATGACTCGGTGCTTTGCAGTTGGCGGATTCCGCTGTCGATGGTTTTCGGTTTCACGATCGGTTGAGAGGAACGTCGGTTCGCCTCGGCGGGCCTGACGAACCGACCGACAGATTCACAGGCCGAAGACCTCAATCGCTCAAGCCAAACTCCGCACCCCAATCGTGTGATCGACGGGCGTTTCGCCTCCTGACGGCTTTCCCTTCGCGTGTTCGCTCTCTTCCCTATAGAGTCCAATGGACGTTGTCCGGGGGCGAGGAGGTCTCTCGATGTTCCTGTTCCAGCAGTTCAAGATCCGTAGCTATGAAGTTGGTCTCCACTTCCGCGAAGGTGAATTTGCCGGCTTGCTCGGCGAAGGGTCTTACCTGTTCTTCGACCCATTCCGGCGGCGAACGGTTGAGATCGTCTCGCGGCGCGTATCTCAGTTCGTTCACGAGAAGCTTGACCTCATCGTCGAGTCGGGCGAATTGAAGAGTGATGCATCAGTCGTCGACCTCAAGGACGATCAGCGTGCCCTTGTCTGGATCGACGGCCGGTTGAGCACTCTGCTTGCGCCAGGCCTCTATGCCTACTGGGCGGGACGGCGTCAGGTGCGGGTTGAGATCCTCGACGCGCGTCGGCCCCGGTTCTAGCACAATGAATTGAAGCGGATCGCGCGTCTGCCGGGGGTCAACGTCCAGCTCGACATCTGCGTGGTCAACCGTGGCTGTGTCGGGGCGTTGTTCCTCGATGGCGAATTCACGGACACGCTCCCACCAGGGTCATATGCCTTCTGGCGGGGCGTTGCCGACGCCCGCGTGGTCGAGATCGACCTCCGCGAGGCGACGATCGACGTTGGCGGCCAGGAGATCATGACGGCCGACAATGTGACGCTCCGGCTCAACGCGGTCGTGACGTACCGCGTCTCCGACCCGCGCCGGGCCGTCTGTGCGGTCGACGACGCGAAGCAGGCCCTCTATCGCGAGGCCCAGTTCGCCCTTCGCGCGGTCGTCGGAGCCCGCGACCTCGACGCCCTGCTCGGCGACAAAGACGTGCTCTCTCGGGAGACGGAAGAGTTGCTCCACCGTCGGGCGGCCGAACTCGGGCTGAGCGTCATCTCGGCGGGTATCCGGGATGTGATCCTCCCCGGCGACATGTAAGACCTGATGAACAAAGTGACCGAGGCCCGCAAGGCGGCCGAGGCGAACCTCATCTTCCGTCGCGAGGAGACGGCCGCGATGCGGAGTCAGGTCAACACGGCCAAGCTCCTCACCGACAACCCGGTTTTGATGCGGCTCCGCGAGCTTGAAGCCTTGGAGAAGATCGCCTCGGCAGGCCATCTCAACGTCGTGCTCGGCGAGAAGGGGTTGGCCGACCACGTTGTCAACCTGCTCTGAAGAGAGACGTCCCCCCCCGAAGCCCGCCCGGTCACCCGGGCGGGCTTTTTTCATCGTCGCAGGGCCGCAATTTGCGGACATGACCCCTGGAACCTATGGTCATGCGGCCGTTCGTGGTAGCTTCGATCGATCTCGCCCCGATACCTCCCAAGCCGCGAAGAGCCGCAAGTGAACGAAACCACGCGGAAACGACTGCAACTCGCCAGCCGATGGATCTTCGGCCTTCTCTTCATCCTCGCCGGGATCGGCCACTTCGTTTCGCCAGGCACTTACTTGAAAATCATGCCCTCCTACTTGCCCTGGCATCGCGAGCTCGTCTGGCTCAGCGGTGTCTGCGAGGTCGTGCTCGGGGCGTTACTGCTGGTGCCGAGTGCGTCACGGATCGCGGCCTGGGGACTGATCGCACTGTTGGTCGCGGTCTTCCCGGCGAATATCTATCTCTATCAACATCAGGATCTCTTGCCGATCCCTCCGTTGTTCCATCTCGTCCGCCTGCCGCTCCAGGGCCTGCTCATCCTCTGGGCTTTCGCCTATACGAAGGCTCCGGTCCGAGAGACTCTGCGATAAGCTCTAAGATTGCACAAGGATTCTCCATGCGACTCGCCATCCTACTCGCGTTTGTCTCTATCCTAGCGACGTCGGCCTCTGGTCTCGCAGCCGACGGACTGCCGTTCACGCGGGTCGAGGATGTGATCTATGGCCGCAAGGACGGCACCGCGTTGACGCTCGACGTCTTCCGACCGAACAAGAGCGCGAACGGGGCGGCGATTATCCTCGTCGTCAGCGGCGGCTTCTATTCGTCGCACGAGGCCATCAACCCGGCCTTCGCGATACCGTTCGTTAATCGAGGGTATACCGTCTTCGCTGTTGTGCATGGAAGTCAGCCTCGGTTCACGATCCCCGAGATCATCAAGGATGTGAAGCGGGCAGTCCGGTTCATCCGCCACCACGCCAAGGACTACGCGATCGAACCCGACCGTATCGGCATTACCGGGGCGTCGGCCGGCGGCCAGCTCTCGTTGATGATCGGCACAGCTGGAGAGCCGGGAAAGTCCGACGCGAAAGACCCCGTCGATCGCGAGTCGAGCCGGGTCCGGGCGGTCGCCTGCTTCTTCCCGCCGACCGACATGCTGAACTATGGCGCGGCAGGACGAGAACTTATCCTGGCCAAGGACCACGGCAAGCCGTTTCGGCCCGCCTATGACTTCCACGAACTCGACAAGGAGAGCAATCTCTGGACGACGATCACCGACCCCGCTCGCCTGCGGGAGATCGCCCGCGAAATCTCGCCGATCTCGCACGTCAGTCCCGACGACGCCCCGACCCTTATCATTCACGGCGATGCCGACAAGCTTGTCCCGCTCCAGCAGTCTGAGGTCATGGTGGCGAAACTCAAGGAGGCCGGCGTCGAGGCCAAGCTGATCGTCAAACCGGGCGCGGGGCACGGGTGGCTCACGATGGCGGTCGACACCAACACGCTCGCCGACTGGTTCGACGCCCACCTCAAGACGGGCCACGGTACGGCGAAATAAGGTTGAGTTTCGGTTGAGTTTCGTTCGCTTAACAGGAGGTTGGTCGATGGATCACCGACGCGCGGCGATCGCGAGGATGAGCTCGGGCCTGCTGATCTTGCCCACCTTGCTGAGAGCACAAAGCCCCGAGCAACAGCGGTCAGGCTCGAATGGGCTCTCGAAGCCGATCCTGTTCAACACGCCCGAGGCCGACAAGATCCTCGAATCGCTCCAGATCTATCCGTCCGACAACGCCTGGAACCGCGACGTTTCCGCCTGGCCGCTCCATCCGAACTCGGCCAACATCGTCGCCTCGATCGGCCGAGAGAAGCCATTGCGGGGCAACGCCGATATGGGGTTCGTCCTCATCCCTCCCGATCAGAAACGGATACCGGTCAGGATCACTGACTATCCCGATGAGTCGGACAGAGGACCGTATCCTGTCCCGGAAAACATGCCTATCGAGGGCTGGCCCGCCTCGTTCAAGGACGACCCGAAGCTCAAGGGCCTGACCCTTGATGACGTCCAGCGAGACAAGGCGAAACTCGGCGGCGACCGCCACGCGATCGTCGTCGACCCCTCCCGCCGAATGCTGTACGAATTCTATTCTGCGAGGAAAACCAGCGCCGGCTGGGAAGCGGCGCAAGCGTCGATCTTCGACCTCAAGTCGAACCGGCTCCGGCCCGACGGTTGGACCTCCACCGATGCGGCGGGCCTGCCCATCTTCCCCTCGATCGTGCGCCACGACGAACTGATGAGGGGCAAGATCACGCACGCTTTACGGGTGACAGTCAAGACGTCCAGGCGGGCTTATATCCACCCCGCCACGCATTTCGCGAGTCCGAACAACGACCCGAACTTGCCTCGCATGGGGGAGAGGATTCGACTCCGACGGGACTTCGACACGACCAGGTTTTCGGCATCGGTCCGGGTCGTCCTCGACGCCCTGAAGTCTTACGGCATGCTCGTCGCCGACAACGGAATCGACTGGGCACTCTCGATCGCCCCCGACGAGCGAATCCCCCCGATGCACGAGGAATTGCGAAGAGTGAAAGGGTCCGACTTCGAGGTGGTCGAGGCTCCGAGATAGCCTTCCATCCATGGGTTGATCTACCTTGAAGGATCAAGACTCGATGAAAGTCTCTTTCTCTCTTTTCCTCTTGGCAATGCACGTGATCTCTTCGGCCCGTGCCGACGACGGTCTGATGATCGCGTCGATGGACGAGTCGCGATTCAGCCCGCCCAACGGCGGGACGCAACTGCGTCAGAACCTCGTCCTGATCCCCCGTTGGCTGGCCGACACTCCCGAGCCCGACCTCGTCACGGTCTTCTTCGGCGGCAACGATTGGGAATCCGGCATGCGCGGTCTTGAGTTCGAGCGAGCTTGCAACGACGCGATCTCTCGACTCCGTCGCGCGACACACGGCAAGTCCGACGTGCTCATCCTCACAACGAACCCCACCGCCACAAGCTGGGAGAAGACATCGGAACTTGCCCAGGCATGCCGAGCCGCCGCCCGCGACGGCAACACCGGACTCGCCGACACGGTGAAGGCGTTCGAAGTCGCGGGCAGGAACGATCAGGCTCGGCTCTTCATCGACGATCGGGTCCACCTGAGCCGGGCGGGGCATGGAGTCGTCGCGGAGACGGTCTTGAAAGCGATCGGGCTGGCCGATCGCTGAGATTGCTGGATCACTTCGCTTCAGGCGGTTTCGGCATCTCAATTCGAACGCGAGGTGCCTCTCCGACTCGGGGGACTTCGACGAGGGCCGTCGCCCGATAATCAGCCCCGATCAATCCGCCTAGGAAACCGCCTTCTTTCGGAGCAGGGCGATACACCTCAGCGACGATCGTGTACGTCCCAGGAAGCAACTTAGGGGTCTGACAGCGGCCATTCCGATCATAGATCAGGGCATCGACGAGGCCTTCGAACAACGCTCCCGGCCCTTTGACGAGGCGGATATCGTTGCGATAGATGAGGATCTTCGCGTCGGAGACGCCAAGGGGTTCGAGGCCATCCACCTCGATCGAGACCCGTGCGCCGCGATCGCGGACGAAGTCGACCGTGACCGATTCCCCCGCCTTGACGTTGATCATCCGACGGTCGCCAAACACGACCCAGCCTTGACGTGCGACCAAGTTCAGCTCGCGAATTTTGGCCAGATCATACGATCCTGGGGTCACGCCCTTGATGTCGAGATGGCTCTTGTTATCGACCTTAAACTTCTGCACGGCTGAGAGGTCGGGGAAGGGGGAGGGGGAGAGTTGCAAGAAGAACTCGGCCTTGGGGTCGTCACCGTCGATGTCGTAGCGTAGGTTGATCTGTCCGGGCACGGAAGTTGGATCTTGAACTCCTCGCCGACGGCCGGAATCAAAGCCGACCAGAGGTCATATTGCGGGGCCGAGACGGCGACCCTGTTCATGTCGCCCCCAGCACCGTTCAAAGCGAAACGACCGTCGGCGTCGGTCAGGCTCTTCGACACACCTCGCGTCTCGTCGGATCGGAAAGGGTCTTTGGCCTGGCCGTCGGTGATGGTGAGTGGATGGGCTCCGTACAGAAAGACGCGGGCACCAGCCACCGCCTTCCCTGCATGGTCGAGAAGGGCGTATCGCGGATCGGTTGCGGAAGATAGTCGTCGGCGATGATCCGCGACCAGGCCTTCTGACCATCTTCCCACCCGAGATTGTCGTTGAACGCACCGTCGTTGCGCGGGGAGTCGGTCGTCGACAGGCCCCCTCCCCAGACGATCTTCTCGGGGTTGGTCGCCGCGGAGTAACCGGATTGTTGGACAAATCTTGGGACGGGCTTGCCCGTCTCATCGTCGACAACGTGGCCCCTGACCGTGATCGAGTGGGATTTCCCCTCGGCGTTGGTCGCAGCGAAAAACGTGAGCACGAGTGGCCAGATCAGGTGAGCAAGCCCGAATTGCGATAAGTCCATTTCATCCTCCTGGATTGGGTGTCTCTCGGATAACGGATCGTGGCGGAGAATCTTAGTCACAGCCCTCGGTCTGCGGAGATTACGCCGCGAATGACCCACTCCTCAGTGGAAGTCGGAACGCCCCGCCCTTATCCTGATCGTCGTGCGAGGCCTCGTCAGTACGATTCGAGGTCGGCCCGAAAAACAGGGAGTTTACTGATGCGTTGGCGCGATGTGTTCGGGATCGTCCTCGCCGGCTTGCTCGGGGCCTCCGGACCTCTGGCTCAATCGGCTGAGGGGCGAGAAGTAACGACCACCGCATCTCACGGGAGCGTTTCTAAGATGGAATTCGGCAAGACGTCCGACGGCAAACCGGTCGAGCTTTACGTCCTGGAAACCGACAAGCTCACCGTCAAGGTGATGACTTATGGCGCGATCATCACCGAGATCGACGCCCCCGATCGCGATGGCAAAAAGGCCGACGTCGTGCTCGGATTCGACGATCTCAAGGGCTATCTCGCTGGCCACCCGTTCTTCGGGGCTATCGCCGGCCGAGTCGCCAACCGGATCGCCGGCGGCAAGTTCACTCTCGACGGCAAGGAATACGCTCTTGCCCGCAACAATGGCCCCAATACCCTCCACGGCGGCGTCAAGGGCTTCGACAAGTCCGTCTGGGATGCCAAGTCCGTCGAAGGGAATGGCGGACCTTCCGTCCAACTCACCCACACCAGCCCCGATGGCGATGAGGGCTTCCCCGGCACCCTCACGACGACGGTTACCTACACCGTGACCGACAAGGGAGAGCTGCGGATCGAATACAAGGCGACCACCGACAAGACGACAATCGTCAATCTCACCCAGCACAGCTACTTCAACCTTTCCGGTCCGGCGTCGGGCACGATCCTCGACCATGTGCTGACCCTTGCCGCCGACAAATACACGCCCGGCGACGAAACCATGATCCCCACCGGTGCGATCGAGCCTGTGAAAGGGACACCGCTCGACTTTACCAACCCAACCCCGATCGGCAAGAACATCAATCAGATCAAGGCCGACCCCGTCGGTTACGACCATAACTTCGTCCTCCGGGGCGGTGACGGCAAGTCCCCGGCGCTGGCGGCCAGGGTGAGCGACCCCAAGAGCGGTCGCGTGATGGAAGTTTTCACCACCGAGCCGGGAGTCCAGTTCTACACCGGGAACTTCCTCGACGGCTCCAACAAGGGGAAGGGGGGGGTCGTCTACAACAAACACCAGGGGTTCTGCCTCGAAACCCAGCACTACCCCGACTCGATCAACCACCCCAGCTTCCCCTCGACCGTCCTTGAGCCGGGCAAGGTCTATACTCAGACGACGATCTACAAGTTCTCCGCTGAGTGATAGGCGACGATGAGGAAACGATGAACGACCAACCGCCTCGACCTCGTCGCCGTTTCCTCGTCCAGTCGGCCGGCAGCCTCGCGGCGATCCTTCTTCCGTGGGAGAAGGGTCGCCGGGTTTCGGCCGCTGACCGCCCCACACCCAACCTGATTCGCGACGAGAACCTGCGGGCCGGTGCCCTCGACTGGCAGTTGACCCGCGTCCCCGTCGATCGAGATGGATTCCGCTCTTCGTGGATCGAAGGCTATTGCTCTCGGCAAAGTGTGAAGCCGCGACGTTATGGTCTCGACCGGCCAGGCCGTTTCACATTGAGGTCTCACGACTCAGCAAATTACAAGGAGAGCCGGTCAACAGCGACCGCATCCCCGGCCCGAAAGAGAATTTTGTCTTCAATGCCTCGACTATCTTCTGGTCACAGGGACTCTCAACGCCCCCCGGCCACACCCTGCCCTGGTCGCATTGGTCTCGCCCCCATGGGCCGGATAATCGCGTCCAACGGATCACCCGAAACCTCCTCGATAGGGCCATCCAGAACCACGCATCGAGATGTTGAGGAGCGAACATGAAAGTAAAATTTTTGTGGATCATCGGCCTGACCTGCCTCTGGTGCTCGCTCGGATCGGCACAAGACTCGCCGGTTCGCGCGACTGGAGCCAAACCCGAACTGCTCCAGGAGACCGGGGCGGGCGAGGGGCCGGCGTGGCATCCCGAGCTGGGCCTGCTTACGAGCGGTGATGGTCACATCAACCGTCGCGAGCGTGACGGCATGCGGTCGATCTACCGCCGCGACGTCGGATCGAACGGGCTCCTCTTCGACCGCAGGGGAAGGCTCGTCATCTGCGAGGCCGCTCAACGCCGCGTGACCCGACTCGAAACCGACGGCCGGCTCACCGTTCTTGCCGATCGCTATGACGGCAAACGGTTCAACCAGCCCAATGACCTCGCCATCGACTCCAAAGGCCGACTCTACTTTTCCGACCCCCAGTATGGCGACCGCGCCGGGATGGAGATGCGCGACGACCTGGGACGAACGGTCGAGGGCGTCTATCGGATCGATCCCGACGGCAAGGTGACGCGGATCATCACCCACGAAGTCGAACGCGCGAACGGATTGGTCGTGACCGATGACGACCATTTCCTCTACGTCGCCGACAATAACAACAACACCCTCGGCGGTGCCCATAAGCTCTGGCGGTTCTCGCTCCGCGACGACGGCACCATTGGTCCCGATCGGACCCTCGTGCATGACTGGGGCAAGACGCGCGGTCCCGACGGCATGAAGCTCGACACGGAGGGCCGACTGTTCGTCGCCGCCGGGCTGAACACGACGAATCCGCCGTTCGAAACACAGGACAAGCCGACGGCGGGAATTTATGTCTTCTCGCCGAAGGGTCGCCTCCTCGATTTCCTCCCGATCCCCCGCGATGAATGCACCAACTGCGCGTTCGGCGGCGATGATCGCAAGACCCTGTTTGTCACCGCAGGGGGGACCCTCTGGAGTATCCGGGTCGCGACGCCGGGCCGGCTGCTCTGGCCACCCTCGAAATAAGTCTCGAACGGAGTTGAGTCGTCTCCCCGGCTCTCGTACGATGTTCAACGTCGATCCAACAATCGCTAAAGAATCGACGCGAGCGGAGGGAGGCGAGACCATGTTGCGAATCCTGGGAAATCCCGCCTGCGATGGTGTGACTCGACGCGACGTGCTACGCGCCGGAGGGCTTTCGCTGTTCGGTTCGATGACGCTCTCTCGTTTGCTCCGCGCAGCCGATCGGTCGACGACTGATCATCCCGCCCGCGCGAAGTCGATCATCCTCCTCAACCTGTTCGGCGGGCCGAGTCATCTCGATATGTTCGACATGAAGCCGAACGCCCCGGCGGAGGTGCGCGGCGAGTTCAAGCCGATCGCCTCCAGCCTTGCGGGGCTTCAGGTCTGCGAACACCTCCCTCGGCTCGCCCGTTGGATGCATCGGGCAACTCTGATTCGTTCGGTAACGCACGGCTACAACAGCCACAATCCCTACGCTGTCTTGACGGGCTACACCGGGGGCGACGACCGCGAGAATTACTACACAAAACGGAGCGATCATCCCGGGATCTCGGCGATCTGCGAGTATCTGGGCCTGGGGCCTCGCGAGTTGCCGAGTTCGGTCTTCCTGCCGGCCCTGCCCGGATACAGCCAGGGACTTCGTCGCGCAGGGCCATATGCCGGATACCTCGGCAAGCAGTTCGACCCGTTTTTTGCCGATTGCTCGCCGAAGTTCGACCGCGAGTTCGATCAGGACAAGTCGTTCTATGACCCCGTGCCCCCGATCGGCGAGCCTCGACTCCCTTCGATCGAGTCCTTGCCCAACCTGACCATTGACCGCTTCCGGAAACGAACATCGCTGCTGGCTGAGGTCGACCAGCAACTCGGCGGGTTCGAGCGATCGCGCGATTTCGCGACGATGGACCACTTCCAGCGCAAGGCCTTCGAACTGCTCACCTCGGGCAAGGCTCGCGGGGCGTTTGACCTCGGCCGCGAGCCCGAGGACGTCAAGAAACTCTACGGCAAGTCACTTTTCGGGACGAGCCTCCTCGTCGCCCGAAGGCTCGTCGAAGCGGGCGTGCCGTTCGTGGGGATGACGACCGAGTCGCGCGGGGCAGGGCACTGGGATTCGCACGAGAAGGTTTTCTCGATGCTCAAGACTTACAACCTGCCTAACCTCGACGAGATCACCACGGCCCTGCTTCAAGACCTCGACCACAGGGGATTGCTCGCGACGACCCTGGTGGTCGTCATGGGCGAGATGGGTCGTTCGCCTCGGGTCAATGCGAAGGCCGGCCGCGATCACTGGCCACAGTGCGGTTTCGCCCTGCTGTTCGGAGGAGGTGTCAAAGAGGGGTTCGTGCTCGGTGCGAGCGACAAGCTCGGTGCCTATCCCACCGAGCGGCCCGTGTCACCTGGAGACCTCGTCGCTACGATGTATCACCTGCTCGGCATCGATTCCCAGATGGCCGTCCCCGACCTTACCGGCCGTCCGATCGGCATCTCACACGGCGGCACGCCCATTCGTGAGATCTTCGCATAGGATGAAATGACCCTCAATGACGATCCTCGAAGCGAACCGAATCGTGGCCTTCGGCCTGGTCGTGCTGATCTGGATGGTGCAGCTCGTCGTCTATCCGGCCTTCGCCGAGATCGATCCGGGTCGGTTCACGACCTGGCATTCACGGTACACCCAGGCAATCACCTGGATCGTCGCGCCTTTGATGTTTGGCCAGACGGCACTGGTCGTCTTGTTGGTGTATCAAAGGCCGGGCGTGTGGACGGTCCTCACGGCCTTGATGGTCGCGGTCGCCTGGGTCACAACCGCAACGCTCTCGGTGCCATGCCACGATCGGCTCCAGGCGGGAGGCCTCAATGTCGAGGTCGTCGCTCGATTGATCGCGACAAACTGGATCAGGACTGCTGCCTGGACCCTCGCGTTCCTCTTCCTCGCAATGGCTCGAATCGGTCACTTGACGCTCATCCGGCCCTCCTCATAAAGTCGCTGCGACACCGATCGCTTCACGAGTCCACGAGGTTTGACATGCGGGAATGGGCGTTCCAGACGGGCGCGGGGATCACGCTCAACGTCGCCGACGATGGGGGCGAGGCCCCGCCGGTCGTACTTCTGCATGGCGTAACCCGGCGCTGGCAAGACTGGCTCAGCCTCTGGCCCCACCTCGCCCAACGATGGCGCGTCATTGCGATCGATCTGCGCGGCCACGGTCGCTCCGATCGCGGGCCGGGGGCTTATCGGATCGTCGACTACGTACCCGATATTGTCGACTTCCTCCGTGAAGGTCTTGACGATCCCGCGATCGTGATCGGTCACTCGCTCGGCGGCAACCTCGCGGCGGCGGTCGCGGCCGAAGCGCCCGATCGTGTTCGTGCTCTCGTGCTTGAAGACCCTCCGCTGATCATGGCTGGGCCTCGGCTGGCTGAGACCTCTTTCCTCGAAACCTTCCACGTCTTCATCCGCCACGCCGGTTCTGATCGTCCGGTCGCCGAAATTGCTGCCGAGATGGCCGAAGCTCGGATGAGCGTGCCGGGACGTGACAAGCCCGTCCGGCTCGGCGACATCCGCGACGCGGTCTCGTTGCGATTCTCGGCATCCTGCCTGAAACGGCTCGACCCCGAAGTCCTCCAGGTGCCAATCGCCGGCCGATGGCTTGACGGCTGCGACGTTGAGTCATCGCTCGGTCGGGTCGAGTGCCCGACCTTGCTCATCCAGGCCGACACGACGGTCGGCGGTATCCTACCTGACCGAGACGCCTCGGCCGCCGCGAGCCTGATCCGAGATTGCCTGCATCTCAAGCTTCCCGGTGTTGGTCACAATATCCATACAGGTGCAACCGACGCGATGATGCGCATGGTCGTGCCGTTCCTGGGCTCGCTCGAATAACAGGGATCAGCGATGAAAAGTGCTCAAGGCGTGATGAACATCACCAACGGCCAACTCGTCACCGGCACCGGTGCCCGCGCCGTGCCTGATGCCGCCGTAATCGTCGAGCAGGGGCGAATCACCTACGCCGGGCCTGTCGTCAGTGCCCCGCCGGTGCCTCTCGATGCGACTCATATCGACGCCAGGGGCGGCACGATCATGCCGGGGCTGGTCGAGGCGCATTTTCACCCGACTTACTTCAACGTCGCCGAACTGGCCGACCTCGACATCAAATATCCCGTCGAATATGTGACCCTGCTCGCCGCATGCAATGCCCGGCTTGCACTCGAATGCGGCTACACGTCCGCCCGCAGCGGCGGCAGTCTGCACAACATCGACGTCTGGCTCAAGAAGGCGATCGAGGAAGACCTGATCCCAGGCCCCCGGCTCGCCGCGAGCGGTCGCGAGATCTGCGGCGCGGGGGGCCTGATGGACTGGAACCCCGAACACGTCAAGCTCGGCATGGAAGGTTTGATCCTCCTGATTAACGGCCCCGATGAAGGCCGGAGGGCGGTGCGGAAGCTCGTGAAAGACGGCGTCGAATGGATCAAGACCTATCCCACCGGCGATGCCGCCGCGCCCGACAGCGCCGATCACCACACGCTCTGCATGACGTTCGAGGAGATGGCGGCCGTCGTCTCCGAGGCGCATAACTTCCGACGCAAAGTCACCGGCCACTGCCGCGCCAACCAGGGGATCAAGAACGCCCTTCGAGCCGGCTTTGATAGCATCGAACACGGCACGTTCATGGATCGAGAAGCCCTCGACCTGCTGCTCGAGCGCGACGTGCCAGTCGTCCCCGCGCTCTTTTTCGAGCTGGCGAGCATCGAGCATGGCCCGAGCTTCGGGATGCCGCAAGCCGTCATCGACGGCCACAAGGAGACGCTCGAAGCAGGAGCCGAGAGCGCCCGAATGATCCTCCGCGCCGGCGGACGGCTCGGCATGGGCGGCGACTATGGATTCGCATGGAACCCCCACGGCGACTATGCCAAAGAACTGACCTTCTTCGTCCGCCAGGTCGGCTTCTCGCCCCTGGAGACCATCACCTGCGCGACGAAGACCGGTGCCGAGATCATGGGCCGGATCCACGAATTCGGCACCGTCGAAGCCGGCAAGCTCGCCGACCTCTTGATCGTCGAGGGAGACGTCCTCGGAGACATCTCGATCCTCGAAGATCGATCGCGGTTCCTCGCCGTGATCCAAGGAGGCGTCATCAAAGCGGGAAGGCTCGCGACCCGGACAGGCCCCTGAACCTCACGGCTTGAGCCACTTCACCAACCATTCGGTCGCGGCCTTGTGCTGGGCATCAGTCACGGAGTGGCCCACGCCCTCGGCGATCATCACGCGAAGCTTGTCTTCGGCACCCGCGTCGCGATAAGCCGATTCGGCCGAGGCGATCGCGACCTTCAACCCACCGAGAGGGCAGTTCGGGTCTTCTGACCCGTTGAGGATCAGGAGCGGTCGGCCCGCGAAGAGGCGGATCATGCTCGGACAATCATAAGCGCCGGTCATGCCGGGGATGATCTTGTCCCAGAGGGTCCGGCAGACTTTGGCATTTACCCTCGGCTCGCCCAGGTCTTTCGCCGCCGCATCGTGGGCTGCGGCAATCGTCTTGGCGCGGCCCTGCCAGGCGTTGTTTTCGAGCCCCCACGCGAAACTCTGCACCGAGATCGCCGGGATGGCCACCTTCACCCGCTCGTCGACCGCGCCCGCGAGCCAGGTCTCGATCCCCCCCTTGCTATACCCGATCAGGCCGATCCGGTCAGGGTCGACATCGGTGCGCGTCTGGAGGTAGTCGATAGTTCTCATCACATCCCAGCATGTGTCGTAATAGAACGGATGCACTTGCGGCTCGTCCGGCTTGGAACGCCAGGCGAGGGTGATCGCCGCGAGATAAGCCTCTGTCCCTTTGAGGCCGGCGGCGCGCTCGCCGTGATAGCGGCCGTCGATCGAAACGGCGACGAAGCCCCTGCGGGCTAGGCCCTCAAGCTCGTTCCTTGCACCCTCCTTGCTCCCACCGGTGCCGTGAAGCACGATCACGACCGGGCGGCGTTTGGTCGCGTCTTCGGGCCGAACGAGCAAGGTCGGCACCCGTTCGATCGTGCCGTCGGCCTTTTTCTCACTGGCGAAGCTGAGCCGTTCGACAACCAGTCCGTCCTTCGTTTCCGGACGGGCGAACGTGGGGTCGAGCGCGACCTTGGGGCGGTCAAGCAGCTTCAGGAATGCGGCCCTGACTTCGGCCGGTTTGGGTGTCGGGTCCGCCTGGGGACCGATGAGCAGTGCGAGGATCAACAGGAGATTCATCGGTGACTCGCGTAGAGCTGTAGGGGAGTCCGGTCTCGGTGGAAGACGCTATCCTATCGCCCTATCCAGCGCCGGACGAGGGCTGACTCCTGAACGAAACGAGACGAGCCCGACCATGTCGAGCCCGCCTCTTGCATTCATTCATCGACGAGTGAACGATCCACCTGTCAGTTGCCGGGAGGCTTCAAGCTCTGGAACAACGGGACGAGTCCCTTTTCGACGACAGCCCCGACCGGGCTGGGGACGACGAGGTGAAATTCATAGCCGTTGGGGGCATTCGTCGACAGAGACATCCCGATCAGCGCGGGTTCCTTGGGCATGTCGGCCGACGGCTTGATGTTCGGATTGTTCGATATCGCCCCGAACTGGGCTGCCAGCTGGTTGGCGAGGCCTTGGACACTCACCATCGCGAGCAGGTTGACCTGCTTCGCCAGCTTGGCGCGAACCGCCTTGAAGCCGGCCGTGTTCCCGACGCCACTCTCGCCACCGAGATAGGCATCGAGCTGGGCCTTTGCCTTGTCCCAACTCGTGTCCATCAGTTGGATCATCTGGGTTTCATTGACCCCGTACCATGATGTGACCTTGTCGCCACCGTACATCACGGTCAGGGTCGCGCCGGCAGCCGGGTTGTTGGGCTGGAGCTTGGCGAACTTGTCCTTATCGATCACCATCTCGGTCCGTGTGAAGGTGTAGCCCTTGTAGGTCTCGGCATTGGGCGTGACTTTGACTTCTTTGAAGAAATTGAGCGGGCTGTCGCCTGTCGTCATCAGCTTGAGCGAAGCCTCGGTGACGGCGAGCAGGCCCTTGGGATCGGCCACGTTCATGATGTTGATCGTCCGCATCCCGTTGGCCATGCTGACCGCCGACACAGCCTCGATCCGGCCCATGCCGCGTTGTTTCGCCATGAGCACTTCCAACTCGGGCGTCGGCTTTCCGCCAGGCAACATCATCTTGAGGCTCATCATCTGGAGCGCCTCGAACGACTTCGGGTCCAGATTCATGTAGACGTAGTAAGCCGCGTCGGCGGAGAGCTTGGCCACACCCGAGGCGTTGCCGCGCTTGGCCGCGGCGATCGACCTGGCGGCGGCCGAGTCGGCCTTGACGGTGAGCTCACCGTCCACGCCCAACCCTTCGGCGGCGAAGTCGAAGCTCAAGGTGAAGATGTCGGCCTCCTTGATCGAGTCGAAGAGGCCGCCGTACATCGTCTTGACAAACTCCATCATCCCGGCCTGGCCCTGTTGCTGCGGCACCTGGCCGAGCGCGGCGATGAAAGCCTGCTTGCCCTGGGCGATCTGGTCGGCGTAGCGCGTGGTCAAGGCGGCGAGATTCACGCAAAGGCCGATGTCGCCGGCACCAAACCGGACCTTCGAGGCCGCCGATAATCCGCTCGTGAATGACCTGGCACCCGGCTTGGCAAACCCTGCGACAAGCGGCTTATCGGGACCAAAAATGATCATATCGCCGCGATTGGCGGCATACCAGGTCGCGCCCTGGGGGCCGTCGAACGAATCGAAGCCTCCCTCTTCCTTCTTGAGAGTGGGTCCCTTGCCGCCCGAAATTCCCTTGAGGACGGCCTCATAATCGGGGGCACTGACGACGATCGCGAACGGCGGACTGGCCGGATTCTCCGAGGCGACTGCGCGGACCACGGCCAGGAAGGGCTCGGTGGCAGCGGCCTCGCCGAACTGGGCTTTGAAGCCTGCGACGGCCTGTTCAAGGCCGGGCTCGGCCTGGGCTCCGAGCGTGGTGCTCATTGCCTTGATCATCGCGGTCAGATCTTTGCGGACCGCATCCATGCCGCGAACGCGGATCACGACGTCCGCCTCGGCGGGCACGGCGTCAAGCCAAGCGGGCTCAACCGGGGAAAGACCAAGAGTGGTTGCAAGGATCAACGTCGAAAGGTGCAGCATCATCCGAACTCCTCAATAGGGTACTCTCTCCCGTCTTCATCCCGGACACATTCGGGATGACGGAGACGAGCCTCGGGGGTTATTCAGGTTATAGGAGGGGTTTCGCCGTCGCAACCAACCTATTGACTCACTTCTCCGAATCCTCCAAAAAAAATTCACATGTCGATAGCCTCACAAGGTCTAGCCCTTGAGAGACTCGTTTCAGATATTGACGCTGTCTCACTCGATCGCGTCCCGGGGGCTCGCAGTGCTCTCGTCCAGGGGTCGGTGTCATCGACTCAATGAGCGCCCGGGTCCCAGATTGTCGCGGCGAGATAGCGTAAGGGGCCGGATCGGTCGTGATAGTAGTAGACCGAGACGAGCCTGCCGTCGGGGCGAATGACTGTTCGCACATAGCCAATATCGCGGCCCCCGCCGTCGTCGCGGAGCACAATTGGCGGGGACCACGTCTTGCCGCCGTCAGAACTGATCCTGGCGCGAATGCCGAGCGGAGGGGCACGGAACCCGTAGGTCAGGCAGAGCCGGCCGTCGGGTAGCTTGACCAGGCTCGGCGGGTTTCCCTCGCCCATTTCGGGCTCGGGCGTCGAGAGCAGGCTCCACGACCGGCCGTCATCGCATGAGGCGTAGGCGTCGATCACGCTCTTCGGCGGCTCGAGCCTGCGGACTGTCGTCACCAGTTCGGTCTTCGAAAGCCGCACGCTCGAAGGCATGATCGCATAACCGGCAGGCTCAGGACCGACGAACGAGACGAACCGCCAGGAGAGGCCGCCGTCGGTCGTCCTGGCGCAGAACGGTCGGCCTTCGCGGCCGTTCGATTTTGAAGCGGTGAGGAACAACAAGGCGTCACGCGAGCCGTCGATGATCGCGTCGGTCCGGCCCATGACTCCCAGCTGATCGAAGAGGGGTAGCCAGTACGGGCCTCTCCACGTCGTCCCGCGATCGTAGGAGTAGTAGAACCGGGATCGCCCCTTGTTCGTCTCTTCCATCCGGACCGTGAGCGCGAAGTCGGGATGCGTGAAGACGATCGGCTCGGAGAGGTCAACGGGCCGCTCCTCGGCGACCCCCGGCGGCATCAGCCCATGCCGCATCCTAGACGTGCCCGCAAGCGCCCCCGAGGGACGAGGCGTCTCGACGGCCCAGTTTACCCCGCCATCGCGACTGCGGGCCAGGACGAACTCTTCAGGTTTTTCTTTATCAATGTGGTGAAAATCGCCGCGATCTTTGTCAGTACCACGGCTGAAACCGACGAGGATCTCATCCCCCCAGATCCACATCCCATGATTCGCGGGCCACCCAGCAAAGCGGTTTGCTTCTTTCGATACGATGACGTGTTGTATCGCATGGCGAGGCTCGACGGCCTGTCCCGGTGTGGCCCACCAGAATACGGCGCAGAGGATCAGTCGTAGAGACATCGGTGTGGGCATCCCGGGGTGAGGACACCGCCGCTCGTCGTGCGCAGCGGCTTGACTCACCTTGTCCGACGCATCACCCCGGGTCAAGACGCTGGCGGGTTCACCGTCGCAGCCAAGGCTTCGACATCCCGTTGTCGAGACCCGTCGACCAGTCGCGGTTTCGGGGATAAGAACTCTCGCTCTCCTTCCCCTTGAACGAGTCGAACCACTTGCGGAGCCGACTCCGATGATCGGGCGCCGACGCCGAGGCAGGGGAGGCGTCTCGATGCCCCCGATCCTCAGCCTTCGCGGCCTCCAACCCCAGACCGCCGATGGTGAGGACGCACGCGACAAGAGACGATCGCACGCACTTCATGGTTCCGCTCCCTGGAAAAGCCGGAGGCTGTTTTCCCATCCACGACGAATCGGGATGACGTCGCGGAAAGATTCGCCTCACCTCTCTCTCTTCGGCCCTACGACCGGACGGACTTGAGGGACTGTCAAGACCACGACCATCCGCAATGAACCGCTAATCCCTACATCCCCAAAGGATTGACGAGCGTCGTCTCCTTCGATCACGATCGAACCCATCTATAGGACACAGTCCGACTCAAACAGAAGCGAATCACGATGCCTAAAAACCCTTTGGTTGGTCCACCCCGACGAGGCCATGTGTGATGCCTTCCACCTCCGCTTCGATGACCTTCCTGGCGTTCGAATCATTCGAGCGAAATTCGAGGAATTGGAGCCGCATGACTGCTTCGTTACCGCCGGCAACTCGTTCGGGATAATGACCGCCGGGATCGACGCCGCCGTCGTCCGATACTTCGGTGAATCGATCATGCAGCGTGTGCAACACAGGATCATGGACGAGTTCTTTGGTGAGCAACCAATTGGGACAGCTTTCGTGGTGCCGCCCGGCCAATCGGCGATCCCGTTCCTGTGTCACGCAACGACAATGAGGGTACCGGGTGGCATTGATGGGACCGACAAGGTCTATAACGCCACATGGGCGTCCTTACTGGCGATGCATGCGCACAACCGTGTTTCCGAACAGGTGATCGAAGTTGCGGCTTTTCCTGCAATGGGGACAGGATTCGGGGGCATGCCCTATAGCGAGGCGGCGAGGCAGATGGCCGCGGCCTATCGCCACGACTGTGATCCGCCACACCGCCTGGACTGGGATTTTGTGATCGAACGTCAGAAAGCAATCCACTACGACGGAGGAAAGCAAGTGACCCGGTGATGGTGTCGAAGGTCAATGCCCCGCCGGATGACCTTGCCTGCTCACTTCCCTGCCACGTCTCCCGAGGGGTTCAACTCCTTGAGCAACTCCTTCACGGCCACTTCGAGCTGCCTGTCCTGACCCTTGAGGTTATCCTCGGGGGTGTTCTCGACAAAGATGTCGGGCTTGACCCCCGTATTCTCCATGTTGGTGCGAGCCTGATCGTTGAGGTAGACGCCGACGCCGGGGGTGCGGATGGTCGAGCCGTCGATCAGCGAATAGCTTCCCGTGCCGATCACCGCACCCATCGTGGGCGTGCCGATCACCTTGCCCAGGCCGAGCGCCCGGAAGCCGGCAGGGAACATCTCTGCGTTAGAGGCCGATCGCCAGTTTTGTAAGACCACCTTCGGGCCGAAGAAGCCCGTATGCGGCCGACTCGTCGGCTCGGTGCCTCGGGGATGCCAGATTTCGTACTGACGCTGGATCAAGAGCGCCAGCAACTCCTGCTCGATGTTGCCGCCGCCGTTGAACCTCTCATCAATGACCAGCGCATCCTTGTGCCGATATTCCTTCAGCTCTTTCTCGAACTTGCGGAGCGAGGGCGGGTCCATCGCCTTGATGTGAAGATAGCCGACCCGGCCGCCCGAGAGCCCGTCCGCCAGGGTGCGACGGCCGTCGACCCATCGGCGATAGCGCAGGTCACTAAAAGCGATCATCGAGATCGGCTCATACTTCACCGTCCAGGAACCGAGCGGGACCGGCTTGGTGTTGAAGGTGAGCGCGACTTTCTTGTTCAGTCTGCGATTGAGCCGTTCGTCATAGTCTTCGCCCGCCTTGATCGGCTGGCCGTTGATCGCGATCAGGAAATCACCCTTGGCAACTTTGATCCAATCGGCGTCGGCTGGGCCGCCCTCGTAGATGTGGGAGACCTTATAGCGGCCCGCGACGGTGTCGGCTTCGAGGTCGAGCCCGAGGTAGCCGGTCGACACCCCTGAGGTCTCGCCGCGTCCGCCCGAGGCCGAAGCCCCTGTGTGCGAGGCATTCAGCTCGCCAATCATCTCGTTGATAATATTCATCAGCTCGTGACGATCGCCGACGTATTCGACCAAGGGTGCGTACTTGGCCTTCATCGCGTCCCAGTCGTGCCCGTGCATCTTGGGGTCGTAGAACCGATGCTTCATCGTCCGCCAGGCGTCGCCGAACATCTCGGCCCACTCGCCGGGACGGTCGATTTTGACCTTCACGTTGAAGCTGATCTTCTTCCTCGGAGATCCGCCGGTATTCGTCCCTCCGGGGCCGCCCAGCAGCGCGGCAAGCGACGGCGACCGACTTCCGCCGCCCGGACTCTCGGCCCCGGCAACCGGCATACCGCCCATCGGGACTGAATAGACGCCGTCACCTTCCTGGAAGAAGATCGTCCGGCCGTCTTTGGTCAGCGTCAGGTTCGACATGCCGCCGGGCATCCTGCGGAAGCCGCGAGCGCCGTCGGGGCTTGCGAGGTCAGAGAGATTGATCCCGCTCGACGAGATTCGGGTCAGACGCTTACCGTCGTCCTGGATCGAGTAGAGCGTCGGCACTCCAACAGTCCCCCCGTCCGAGCCGACGAAGATGATCGTCTTGCCGTCATTCGCTGGGATAAACCGGCTCACCAGGCTGGTCGCGGGCGTGACCTGCTTCGTCCGTCGCTTGAGCCCGTCCCAGTCGATCGCGAGTGATTTTCCCGTCACAGCCGTGGCAAGCCGCGTGGCGGCCATCCGTCGCATCATCGCCTCGGGGCCACTGTCGGCCGTGTCGGCCGAAGGCTCGGAGGGATCACGGTCGAGCTTTTCGAGCGAAACGACATAGACGTGCGACGCGGGTCGGCCGCCGTCGTTGCCGGAGTCGCCTTCTCGACGCACGAAGTAGACCTTCTTGCCATCGGACGAGAATCGAGGGCTTGACTCCGACGACGAGTCAAACGTGATCTTCTTCTCCTCACCTCCCGTTGACGGCAGGAGATAAATGTCGGTCGCGCGGGTGACGTCGGCACGCGAGTAGACGACCCATTTGCCGTCGGGCGACCAGTGCACGGTGTTGATCTCGCCATACTTCGAGGCGATCAATTCCTTGGTCTCCTTGCCGTCGGCGTCCACCTTGAGCAGCTTGCCGTCGGAGGTCGTCAGGAGGAGAGACTTCGAGTCGGGCGACCACTCATAGCCCTCGGTGAGGGCGTCGATATTGGTGATCCGCTTCGCGGGGGCCGTGCCGTCGACCGGCGTGACGTAGATCTCGACTCGCCCGTCTTTGTCGGAGACGTAGGAGAGGAGCTTGCCGTCGGGCGAGTAATCGACGCCATGGTCGCGATCGGCGCTTTCAGTAATCTGGACGAGGTCGCCATCGTCGGTCGGGACCGTGAAGATTTCGCCGTGGATCGAGATGGCAATCCGCTTGCCGTCGGGGGCCACGTCGTAGTCGTCGACCTCCGAGTTAAAGTCGCGCCACTCGACGAGCGTTTCCTGGGTCTCGGCGGTGATATCGAGCTTGATCGGGGTCGTCTTTCTGGTCGCGACGTCGAGCTTCCAGATGCCGAAGTCGTGCTCGAAGACAATCGTCTTGCCGTCTCCGCTGATGCTCGGGAACCGGACGTCGCCCGAGGTGAACGTCGTGACCTTCTCGGCCTGCCCGCCCTTGTCGGAGACGCGCCAGAGGTTGGTCAATCCCTTGCCGTCGCGGTCGGAGACGAAGTAGACGGAGCCATCGCTACCGTAGAGCGGCCACGAGTCCATGCCGTCGTAGTCGGTGAGGTCGGTGAACGTCTTGGCAGCGAGATCCATCACGGTCACGTCGCTCTGATAGGCCCCCCGGTAATATTTCCGCCAGTAGGGCTGGGCCTTGCGATTGATCGCGAGCCGTTTGCCGTCGGGCGAATAAGAGCCGGCGACGCCCATGTCGGGGCCGGCGTTCCGGGGCATCCCGCCGTCGAGCGAGGTGACGTAGAGCTTGCTCATGAAGTCTTCACCGCGCTGAGAGGCGAAGAGGACACCAGTCGAGTCGGGGGTCCAGTTGAGCAATTCGTCGTCGGCCGAGTGCGTGGTCAACGGCTTAGCCGCGCCTCCGCCCGAAGGGATCACAAAGACGTCGACATTGCCGCTGCGGTCGCTCGAAAACGCGATCCACTTGCCGTCGGGCGAGAACCGAGAGCGGAAGTCGCGAGCCTTGTTGACCGTGACCCGTTGCGGGTTCGAACCGTCTTCATTCGCAGTCCAGATGTCGCCAAGATAGCTGAACGTCACCTTCCCGGCATGATAGTGCGGATAGCGGACGAGCTTGGCCTCACGCGCAACGCCAACCGAGGTCGACACCAGCACAACCGCGACGGCGAGGGGAATCCACGGTTTCATCAAGTGTGCTCCTGGGAAGGGACGGAGGCGAGGCCCGGCCAGACAGATCTCGCCATCCTCAGAGTCGGCGTCGACTCGAAGAATGTCGGCTCGGGTTTTTCGGGCCATTGGAGGGCCATCATCGGTCAAATCGATGGGCGACTCAAGGCGCTAGCGTGACTTCCTCGCAATGAACAACTCACGCGTGAGCTGTCTAGCGCCCAGCCCGTTCTCCTGCAAGGCGCGATGAAAGACTTCAAAAGCCTCCCAGGCCCGATTCGCCGTCGGGTAACTCATCCAGCCGAGGAACCGGCCGTTGCTCATCCGCGACCACGAGGATGTCGCCTTCGTCTTCTTCGGCATCGTCTCGAACGCCTTGATGAGCCGCTGGAGCGAGGCGGGGTCGGGCTCGGTCTCGGGCTCGCCGTCGTGGTGGGGCTGCGCGGGCCAGATGACGTTCAGGCAACTGCTCAGGTTCCGATCCTTGGGCGACTCGAGCAGATTGAGTGGGCTGTCAAGTTCGTAACGGATCGTGAACAATTCGACGTCGACCATTTTTGATGGACTGTCGACGTGATCTTCGACCCCCATGCGGACCCAGGACGACTCGTTGTCGGGCGGGGGGGGGGTTGCCTTCGCTTCCGGCGGGGGAGGAGGAGCAGATTCCGCGTCGCGACGCGGTGCTTCTTGGCTTTCATGCCCGGCGAATGTTTCTCCCCAAGGCCAGTCGCCGGCAATCCGGGTGCGGAGGCGGGCATTGGAAAGAAGCTCGTAAGCGCGGGTGACGATGCGGAACGCCCATTCATCTCCACCCACGTCCGGGTGATGCTTCTTGGCCCGGGTGCGATAGGCTTGGTGAATATCCTGAAGGGTCGCGTCAATCGTGACGCCGAGAACGTCGGCCGCGTCGATATCGAGGGCATAATTCATAGGCCGGTCGCTCCCGGATGTCTCTCGTCAAGCAATAAGCAGTGGTCGCCGCGATGCCCCGCTATCCTAATCAATCCTCGCACCGAAAATCACCCCGCATCCGCATCATATCGGGGCATGAAGATTATAACGTCTTCAAATATTCGATAACCTCTGAACGTTCATCATCCGTCAGCTTATCGCCGAACGTATGCCCCCCATTTCCCAACCCGATGCGGGACGTGTCGTAGATGAACCTCGCCTCATACGGCGACATCTTCCTCACATCGGGGGCGACCGAGAGTGGCTCGGTGATCCAGCCGACGCGCGTCTTGTCGTAGTTCTCGAAGTTGGTCGAGGCCGGTCTGCGGAAGACCTTGGGGCGTTCCGACGACTTCAGGATCGCCGCAATCGTCGGCACCGATCCATTGTGGAGATAGGGCGCAGTGGCCCAGATGCCATCGAGCGGTGGGGCCTGATACCCGGTCATCGTAAGATCGGCGGGGTGGGTCTCGCCCAGCCAGGTCGCGTTGTAATGCGACACCAATCCCTTGGAGAGTCCCTCAGCCCGTGCGGGGTCGGTGCCGATCACCTTGAGTTCAAC
Organism: Isosphaeraceae bacterium; assembly: GCA_025356435.1. GTDB lineage: Bacteria > Planctomycetota > Planctomycetia > Isosphaerales > Isosphaeraceae > CAMFLR01. The sequence continues at coordinate 26,482 of JANXSY010000289.1, forward strand.
GATCCGGCTAGGATATTCGCCGTCCGGCCCATAGGTACCGTGGCACGCCTTGCAGTTCTTCAAAAATACCGTCCGACCTCGCTCGGCCTTCTCGCCGTCGATCGGAAACGGGTATTGGGGAGGCTTGAGACTCTTCAGGTAAGCCTGTATATCGCGGAACGTCGGTTCGAGGGCCTTCAACTCATCGAGCGACTTCTCGCCCATGACAAATTGCATGTTCGTGCGGACCGAGTCGGCGGGAGTCCGTCCGTCATAATACATCGTCTCCTTCCGGTGCAGATGCCACCAGGCCGGAGTGTCCAACTCGGGCAGGTTCGCCCCGAGCGGCAGGGGGAACGACCGCCGCGAGAAGTCGGTATTTCGCAGACTGAGCAGAAAGGCCGCGATCTGCCCGGCGTTGACCGTCCCGCGGGTCGTGTTCAGTGTGAACGGGCTGATCGGGGCCGATCGGCCATCCGCGTGGCTGAGGTCATCAAAAAGCGACTTCAAGTCGAGCGTACTATTCCCCAGCCCGACGTAGTTCGTCCCGCCGATTGAGCCACCGTGGCAGGCCATGCAGTCGATCTGGATGCCATCACCCCCCATCCCCGTCCGCAAACCCATCGGCAGGCCGTCATTGGGATAGGGTGCTGCGTGAAGCCCATAGCGGAGATTGAACGCCGCCGCATATCCCTGCGGGTCGGCCTTGGGGTCGGGAGAGGAGACGCCCCATAAGCGGCCCGCCTTCGCGTAAGCGTCTCGACTCCAAGCCTTTCGGATGTGCGATCGTTGGGTGAGCGCGATCCGGCCCCGCTCGATTGCGACAGGGTCGGGCCGCGTATCGTCGGCCGAAGCGTGATTCAAGAGGCCGAGCAGAATCGCGATTACCGTTCCCAGATATGCCTTCATTGCAACGATCTCCCCAGTCGAATCCCGCGTAAGGCCCTCACTCATGCTATAGGCAAGACGACCGTTTCGGCAATTTTCTCGACGCGACTCCATGGGACGGCGCGGTGCATCTTGGCAGGGCGGGAACGTTGGATTACCCTTGACCCTCTCGGATCGGAATCGAGCGGGGGTGCCCGTCCCGGCGTTGTGAGTCGGAGGGGCCGACGTACCGCGATTCCGACTCCCGCTCTAGCGAAAGGCCGGCGACCCCTTGTCGCCGCGATGGTTCACGCGATGGTCAAGATCAAGCTTCCCGACGGGTCGATCAAGGAATATCCTGAGGGCACCCGCCCCATCGATATCGCGCTGGGGATTGGCAAGCGGCTCGCCGACGCCTCCGTCGCCGCCGTGGTCAACGGTGCGATCGTCGACCTCGACCGGCCCTTCGACGAGACCGTCGCCCCGATCGAGTTCAAGCTGCTCACCAATCGCGACCGCGAGGCGCTTGACGTCCTCCGCCACTCGACCGCGCACATCATGGCCCGCGCCATCATGCGACTCTTCCCCGGCGCTCAGCTTGCCTTCGGCCCGACGACCGCCAGTGGCTATTACTACGACGTCGACCTCCCCAACCGTTCGCTCTCCGAGGACGACTTCCCGGCGATCGAAGCCGAGATGGCCAAGCTCACCAAGCTCGCCGAGCCCTTCGAACGCTTCAGCCTCCCCGTCGCCGAGGCCCGTCAGTTCGTCTCCGACCTCAGCCAGGGCTACAAGGTCGAGCACATCGACGACGAGCTGCACAAGTTCGGCGTCCTGAGCTTCTATCGGCAAGGGGAGTTCGTCGACCTCTGCCGAGGCCCCCATATCCCCCACGCGGGCAAAGTCGGCGCGTTCAAGCTGCTCTCGATCGCCGGGTCCTACTGGAAGGCCCACACCGACCGCAAGATGCTCCAGCGCGTCTACGGCACCGCGTTCTTCGACAAGAAAGACCTCGACGCCCACCTCGCCCTGGTCGAAGAGGCCAAGAAGCGCGACCACCGCAAGATCGGCAAGGAACTCGGCCTCTTCACGATCTCGCCACTCGTCGGCTCGGGCCTCGTCCTCTGGATGCCCAAGGGCGCGACGATTCGAGGTCTGCTCGAAGGCTTTCTGAAGGAAGAATTGTTCAAGCGCGGTTATCAGCCTGTTTACACCCCTCACATCGGCAAGATCGAACTTTATCAGACCAGCGGTCACTACCCCTATTACAAAGACAGCCAGTTCCCCCCGATCCGTCTCCTCAACGACGCCGCGATGCAACTCGTCGATGGCCTTGAAAAGGGGGGCCTCGATGACAACGCCCAGAAGGCACTCCTCCGCGACGCGAGCATCCCCGAGAAGATGCCGCTGATGGTCAAGGACGAGAACGGAGTCCTCCAGCCGGGCTTCACCGAGTCGTACTGGACCCTCGACCCCGCGCAACGGGTGAAGTACGTCAGTGACAACGGCGTCCACGAGGAATACCTCCTCAAGCCGATGAATTGCCCCCACCACATCCAGATCTACGCCGCCCAACCGCGCAGCTATCGCGACCTTCCCGTCCGGCTCGCCGAGTTTGGCACCGTCTATCGCTACGAGCAATCTGGCGAGCTTTCGGGGATGACTCGCGTCCGAGGCTTTACCCAGGACGACGCTCACCTCTTCTGCACGGTCGATCAGGTGCGTTCCGAATTCCGCGCGACGATGGAGCTGACCCAGTTCGTCCTCAACAGCCTCGGCCTGACCGATTACAAGCTCCGCCTCTCCAAGAGTGACCCCGACGACCCCAAATACCAAGGTGCCGAGGGCGAGACCTGGCGACGCGCCGAGGAAGATATTCGATCGGTCCTCGTCGAGATGGCCTTGCCCTTTGAAGAGGCACCCGGCGAGGCCGCCTTCTATGGACCGAAGGCCGACTTCATCGTCCGCGACTGCATCGGCCGCCACTGGCAACTCGGCACTGTGCAGCTTGACTATGTGCTCCCCGAGCGGTTCGGCCTGACCTACAACGGTGCCGACAACCTCACCCATCGCCCCGTGATGATCCACCGCGCCCCGTTCGGCTCGATGGAGCGATTCATGGGCATCCTCATCGAGCACTTCGCCGGGGCCTTCCCCCTCTGGCTCGCGCCCGAACAGGTCCGCGTCCTGCCGATCTCCGACAAGTTCAACGACTACGCCCATCGCGTGCTGGCCGACCTCCAAGCCGCCGGCCTGCGTGCCTCGCTCGACTCGCGCCCCGAAAAGATCGGTGCCAAGATCCGCGACGCCCAGCTCGAAAAGATCCCCGCCATGCTCGTCGTCGGCAACAAAGAGGCCGAAACCTCGACCGTTTCCTATCGAGACCGCCTCGACGGCGACCGAGGCTCGATGCCCTTGGCCGAAGCTGTCGCCCAGCTCAAAGCCGAGTCCGATGCTCGCTCGATCCGCCAGACCGTGGCCGCACCTGCTCCGCCCGATGAGGATCGAGGAGAGCAGCATGCGTATTGAGTGTTGACCTGGCCATTGGCTTTGGGACGCCAATTGTTGACGAGGTGAGAATCGCCACGGCCGTTCTTTCGTCAGCCGATCGTGCTAGGTAACCGACTGAGATCATGTTCACGCGAAGCCTGTCATAACCGCCGTGAAATCTGAGCGAAGTCTGGTTGACATGAGGTTCTTCCTCGACCGCAACATGTTGCCCAGACTCGCGCGGATGATCGACATTAATCGTCGACCCCGGCCTCTTGCCGAACTACCCAGAAATGACCCTGGTGACTATGATCGGGGTCGTCGATCGACCTGACCGGCTTGGTGTTAGGGAAGGCTTGCAAGAGGATGGACCCCGTGACCCCAGCCGCACCGACTACGCCCCATGATCGATCGGGGTCTTTGCCACCGGTGCTCAATCGCCTGATGCGCGGGACGTTCTTCCTGGCGCTCAAGACGCCGATGCAGGTTGCATTCGCGTTCATCAGCATCCCGATGGTTCAGCACTATATCGGCGACGGGATGAATGGGGCGTTCCTCTTCGCATGGGGCTTCGGGTTCTTCCAGTTCCTCCTCGAATTCGGGATGGGATCGGCCCTGCAACGGCAGGTCTCCGACACCTGGACCCGGGGCGACCGCGAGGGGATCGACCGCTGCATCGCTTGCGGACTCAGCTTCTATGCAGGGATGGCCCTCGTCCAGATGGTCGCCCTGTTGGGGATCGCGTATGTCGTGCTGCCCTTGATGCAAAAGTTCTCCGGGGATGAATACCGGCTCATCGTCAAACTGCTCTGGCTCCAGGCGCTCACGGCCCCGTTTTATGGACTGTCGGCCGTGTTGTCGAGCGTGCTCCAGGCGGCGCGTCGGTATGAGTTTATGCCTCGGCTCGAACTGCTCGTGGTCTTTTTGCGGTTCTGCTTCCTGGCGGCGGGGCTGGCGGCGGGTGTCGACTTCTTCGTGGTCGTCGTGGCCCAGACGGTCCTCCAGATCGGTCTTACGATCGGCCCCGCAATCTGGGTGATGGTCCGCGAGTTGGGTTACAAGCTCCACTTCGTCGGGGCGCACTGGTCTGATATGGCCTCGCTGCTTCATATCAGCGGCTATATGTTCCTGATGCAACTCAGCGTCGTCTTGGCTGATAAAATCGACACCACGGTCCTGGGATTCGCCCTGACCAAGGCCGACGCCGGGCCGGCGATCACGATCTATCAGAACGTGAGCAAGCCGTTCCTTCAGATCCGTCAGACTGGCTGGACGCTCGCCTATCTCGTGATGCCAGCCGTCGCCAGCCTCGTCGCCGCGCGCGACGAGGTGGGGCTCACGCGGGTCAAATACGATGGCCCGCGGTTCCTGCTTGGGCTGCTCCTGCCCGTAACACTCCTGGCGGGTATCTATGCTGGGCCATTCCTCAACCTCTGGGTCGGTGCCAGGTTCGAGCCCTACGCGCCTCTGCTTCAACTCTTCCTCGTCGCCACGTTGCCGCTCGTACTCTCGGTGCAGGCCCAGATGGCGATCGGCATGGGCAAGATCGAGGTGATCGCGATCTCCGCGATGGCCGGGGCGCTGATCAATTTACCGGTGAGCTACTTCCTGACCCGCAAGATCGGCGTCGCGGGAGTGATCTGGGGGACGGTGCTGACGACTCTGTTCTCCAACCTGCTCATCCCCGGCATTCACCTCTTCAAGGTGCTAACGATCGACGTCCGAACCTTCCTCACCCGCACCCTCAGCGCACCGATCGCCGGGGCGTCGGCCCTGATCGTCGCGACGACCGCGTTCCGTTACCTCGTTCTCCCGGCCGACCCAGGCACGACGCGCGGCTGGCTCCGATACGTCCCGTTCGCGATCAATCTCACCATCGGTTGTGTCGCCTACTCCATCGGCTACGTAACGACGCCGACCGGTCGGGCCGATCTCGCGTTGTTGGTCCGGAAGCTCGCTCGGCGGAGAGGTTGAAGGTCGCGAGGCGTAACGGGTCGGTGTTACACTACGCTCGATGACGCCTCAAATACCTTCCAATTCCGACCGGGGAGCCAAAACGACCGATGGCGCTTCAAGACCTTCTGGATCAGAACAAGACCTGGGCCGAGCAACGGCTTGTTGAAGACCCCGAATTCTTCCGTCGCCACGTCGCAGGGCAAAAGCCACGAATTCTGCTCATCGGCTGTTCCGACTCTCGCGTGCCGGCCGAACAGATCCTCGCCTGCGGGCCGGGAGAGCTTTTCGTCCACAGGAACGTCGCTAACGTCGTTTCATACAATGACGTTAACATTTCTGCAGTTATCCAGTATGCGATCGAGAACCTGCATATTGAAGATATCGTCGTCTGCGGTCACACCCAATGCGGCGGAGTGGCGGCGGCCTGCGCCCAGACGCTGGGCGACGGCTACGTGGCCGACTGGCTGCTGATCACAACCTGGGCCAAGCGATGGGTCGACGAGCGGCTCGCCGCCGAAGGCCGCTCCCCGGACCGCGACGAATACCTGAGCTTGGTCGTGGAGGAGAACGTCCGACTGCAGGTCAAGCACCTGTCGCATCTGGCGCTGGTCCGCAAAAGTTGGCGGAATCATCCCGGAGTGCCCCGCCTGCATGGGTGGGTCTACGACATTGCTTCGGGCCGGATCAAGGTCATCGTCGAGCCCACCAGCATCAAAAACGAGGTCGACGAGGTCGCGAAGGGCTGAGAGCCGACCTGGCAAAAGAGAGCCGAAGGGAAATCGGGCGCTTTTTCTGGATGAGACCGGCCTATCGGGCCGACAACATCCATATTGCGACCCATCTTTCCCCTTCCACCGAGACGCCCATAGACGGGCGGGCCCAGTGGGGTAGGACGGCCACGGATGCCGAAACCTTCGACTCACCGATTCGCCCTCAAGACCCGGCGGCTCCGCAGGCTCATCGACGAACCGAGGCCGGCCTCGCCGTCGTCAGCGCCCCGGCTACCCGGCCTTGATGCACTCCGATCCGCGTCAATGGTCGCCGTGGTTGTTGCGCATGCAGCCTATGCCTATGTCGCGTGCCGACTCGCGGGGCTTCCCTGGGCGGTGAGCGACCCGATGCGGTCATTCACGTTTGATGTTATCACCTGGTCTTCGATCAGTTGGGCGATGCCCGCCTTCTTCACCCTCGGGGGTTTCGCGGCGGCGGCGATCTGGTCGAGCCGAGGTCCGCGCGGGTTCGTCGTCGATCGACTCCGCCGGATCGTCGCCCCGGCACTCGTTGCGATGCCCACCGTGCTGCTCCCTTCGCTCGCGGTCTGGGCCTGCGGCTGGTTCGTCTCGGGGCGGACCAACCTCAGGCAGATCACGCATCTGGTCTTCGTCGACAGCGAATTGCGTAACAACCAGTTCGGCCCGGCCCACCTTTGGTTTCTCGAATATCTGATCCTGATGCTCAGCGTCTATGGGCTGGTCCGCGCTGTCTCACGCGATCCGGCCCGCCGCCTTCCGTTATTCGCCTTCTCGTGGAAGGGTCCGCTCGTCCTCGCGATCCCGACGACCGTGATCCTCTGGCTCGGCCACAAGGTGAACGGGCTCGACCCGATCATGGACATGCGGAACAGCTTCGTTCCCAACCCGTTCCGCTGGCTCCATCACGGCTGGTTCTTCGCCGTCGGCACCTGGATGTTCGCCGCCCGCGAAGAGTTACCCCGCTTGAAGCGGCTCGCCCCCTGGTTCCTCGTGCTGGCCGCCTCGGTCTTCGCTGTCCGCGTGATCTTGCTACGCGTTGATACCACCGTCACCCTTGTTGGCCTCTCAGCATGGGCCTCAGTCGGAGCGGCCGCGCTGTTCGGCTGGTTCTCGCTTCTGGGTTTAATCGGCCTCTCGCTCCGCGTTTTCACAAAGCCAACTCCGACGATCCGCTACCTCGCTGATAGCTCCTACTGGATCTACCTCACTCACTTCCCGATCGTCGGCCTCGCTCAAGTCGCGATGTATAACGCCCCCTGGCCGGCCCTGACGAAGTTCCTCATCACGCTCAGTGCGACCCTTGGCTTCGGCTTGCTCTCTTATCAAGGACTCGTCCGCTACTGGTTCATCGGCCGACGCCTCCACGGCGTCAGGACGAAGCGTCTCGCCCAGAGAGCGACCGTGCTTAACGCTTGATCCAGACAAAACACATCAAATGAACCCTATCAAAATATTTGAATAAAATTGTGTACATCTGCATTTCTTCAGTTCAGACCGGATATCCTGTCGATCATGTCTTTCGACTCCTCCGACGATTATCCTCTTCATGGAGATAATCCAGTCATTTGCGAGGAGTCGGACTCATGTTTGCACGACGGCTTCTGATGGTGTGGGTCTGTCTGGGAATGGCCAAGATGTGTCTCGCGGAGGAGTCGTTTGCTGAGGCGGTCAAGGCGTTGGTGCAACCTCGGATCGATCGCGACGAGGCGCTGGGGATCGTCGTGGGATTGGTGCGTGAGGGTCGTCGTGAGGTTTTCGGATACGGGCGGCAGTCGCTTGACGGAGACCGCCGGGTCAATGGGCAGACGATCTTCGAGATCGGATCGATCACAAAAGTCTTCACCTCGATCGCTCTGGCCGACATGGCGGAAGCAGGGTTGGTCAAGCTCGACGACCCGGTGCAGTCGTTGCTACCCGAAGGCCGGCGCGTCCCCGAGCATGATCAGCACGTGATGACACTCCGGATGCTTTCGAACCACACGTCGGGCCTTCCGAGGGTGATCCCGAAAGTCTTCGCGCGCAGCCTCGCGGGTAAAGACCCTTACGCCGAGGTCTCGGCAAAGGACATCTACGACTTCCTCGAGACCTATCAACTCAAGCGTGACCCCGGCTCGAAGTATGACTACTCGAACCTTGGCGCGGGGTTGCTCGGCACAGTGTTGGCGCGTCGAGCGGGAGTGAGTTTTGAGGAGTTGATCCTCGCGAGAATCTGCCGCCCCCTTGAGATGCGAGACACGAGCGTGACTGTTGGCCCGGCACACGAATCACGCCTGGCGCAGCCTTATTCCTCGCGCGGCAAGCCCGCAAAACCTTGGGTTTTCGATGCGTTTGCGGGCGCGGGGGCTTTGCATTCGACGGCCGACGACATGCTTCGCTTCGTCAGCGCCAATCTCAAATTGACCTCCGCACCGGGCTCGCTCAAGACGTCGCTCGACACAGTCATGATGTCTCGATTGGCCACCGGATCGCCTGGTCTCTCGATCGCACTCGGTTGGCACGTCTTCGAAGCGCAGGAGCGAACCGGCCGACCCGAGATCATCTGGCACAACGGCGGCACGGGCGGATTTCGCGGATTTATCGGCCTCGTTCGTGAGAAGAGACTTGGCGTCGTTGTTCTAAGCAGCTCCGATTCGCCAGTCGATGAGGTGGGTCTTAAGGTCATTGAACGACTCGTTCACGAATTGAAATAACATAAATATGCTGACCAATTCGTCAGAACATTCTATCCATCTCGCCCAACTCGACGAGGTGAGCGTGTGCGACGACCAACATTTGAGCATAATCGCCAGAATCTGACCCTTCTCTGTCTTGCCAACACTGATATCCTCTGTTTATAACTCTTGTGGTGTCGGTGATTCGAAGCCGATCAAAGCGAACACTCTCTGTCGAGGATGCGACCCCATGGCCAAGAAGACCGCGAAGAAGGAAGAGTCGGCGACCCCGACCAAGGCCACCGCGAAGGATAGCGCGAAGACCACGAAGAAGGCCCCCGTCGTCGCCAAGGCTGCGACATCGGCCCCCAAGGCTGGGTCCGTCAAGACGAAGGTTTCCAAGGCCGCTGCACCCAAGGCCGCCGCGAAATCGGTCAAGCCCAAGGCCGCGCCGATCAAGCTGACCGAAAGCCAGAACGAGCTTCTCAAGAAGGTGCACGGCTCGACCGGTTATTCGGCCGAGAAGAAGATCGAAGAGCGCTCGCTCCAGGCGCTTCTCGACCGCAAGCTCATCAAGAAAGGCGCGAAGGACAAGGCTTCCGGCAAGGTCCCTCACACGGTCTCTGCCGCAGGCAAGAAGCACGTCGAATCGCAGGGCACCGGATCGACTTCCTGACTTCGACTCGCGCATCACCGATATTTCAAGGCCCGTCCGGTCCGCCGGACGGGCCTTGCCGTTTCGAACGCGCGATCCAATCATGGTGCGACAAGGAGCATCGCCGATGCGCATCTCTCTCTTGTCTCTTCTCTCGATCGTTGCTATCTCACCCGCCTGCGCGTGTGCTGAAGGCCCTGTTCAGAAGGCTCTGATCGAGTTCGGCTGGGACGAGCCCGACACCACCTTCCTCCGCACGCACCTCGCCGAGTTGGAACGCACTCCGTTCGATGGCTGCGTCTTCCACGTCGACACCAAAGCGCGCGACGGCAAGCCCTTGAGCCTGACGTGGGATGGATGGGGGAAGCGGACCTTCGTCGAGACCGACGTGGCTTCCGCGCGAGCAGACCTCAAAGCGATCCGCCCCGCTCGGTTCACTCGCAACTTCCTCCGGTTCAACACCGCTCCCGCCGATGTCGACTGGTTCGACGACTTCGCGCCGATCCTCGCGAATGCCAGGCTCGCCGCATCGCTCGCCCGCGACGGCCGATGCGAGGGAATGCTCTTCGACACCGAGCAATACGTCGGTCATCTCTTCGACTTCAAGCGTCAGCGTGACGCAAGATCCAAGACCTGGGCCGACTACTCCGCGCAAGCCAGGCTCCGAGGACGCGAGGTGATGCTGGCGTTTCAGGCCGAGTTCCCCGATGTCGTCGTCATGCTCACGTTCGGCCATAGCATGGCGTGGGTCGCGTCGGAACGAGGGAAGAAGCCCCTCGCCGAAGTCGATTATGGCCTGCTCGCGCCTTTCGTCGATGGCATGATCGAGGCCGCGAAAGGGAAGGCGCGGATCGTCGACGGCTTCGAACTTTCCTACGGCTACAAGACGACTGACAAGTTCGCGGACGCCTCTCGCTTGATGCGAGAGGGCGTACTCCCGATCGTCGCTGACCCTGCCGCGTATGCGAAGAGAGTATCGACTGCCTTTGGTCTCTGGATGGATTATGACTGGCGCTCGAAGGGCTGGAACACCGACGATCCCTTGAAGAACTACTTCACGCCCGAGTCGTTCGAAGCCAGCGCCCGGGCCGCTCTTGAACGCTCGGACGAGTTCGTGTGGATCTACACCGAGACGCCTCGCTGGTGGTCGCCAGACGGCAAGCCGGTGAAACTGCCACCGGCTTACGACTCGGCTTTACGCAGGGCGAGCACGGGGCTCACCCCTCCGAAACGAGAATGATCATCGACCGTGGCTCGACGCGATATGCCTGCATCAACGCCACGGGCGGTCCTTCGTCGAGGCCGCACGCATCGTCGGGCGAGGGCAGTGCGGTATCGACGGTGCGCCGCCACGGACGGCCGCTTGGAGACGACGGGATGAGGAAGGTCTTCGGCTCCCAGTGGGCGTTCATCGCGACGTAGAGATCACGGTCGAGGATGTCGCGGTCGCTCCTGCGACCGTCGAGCGCGAAGGCGATGGCACGGCTGGCATCCGACCAGTCCGGACGACACGGGGAGGTGCCGTGCCAGATGATGTCGGGCGTACAGCTCTGATCGCCGAGGAAGAAAGTCCGCCGCCTCAGGACATGGTGCCGCAGACGCAGGGCGATGATTTGCTTCGTGAACCGGAGGAAGTCTGCATTCTTTTCGACGAGGTTCCAGTCGACCCAACTCGTCGGGTTGTCCTGGCACCAGGCGTTGTTGTTGCCGCCTTGGGTGCGGAGCAGCTCGTCGCCGCCGAGGATCATCGGCACGCCCTGCGAGATCAATAGGGTGGTCATCAGGTTGCGCACCTGCCTCGCCCTCAACGCGAGGGTCTCGGGGTCGTCAGTCGGCCCTTCAACGCCACAATTCCAGCTCCAGTTGCCGTCGGAGCCGTCGCGATTGCCCTCGCCGTTGGCCTCATTGTGTTTGTGGTTGTAAGAGACCTGGTCCTTGAGCGTGAAGCCGTCGTGGCATGTGATGAAGTTGATCGAGTGCAGCGGGCCTCGACCATGATAGAGATCGTCGCTGCCGCAGATCCTCGTGGCGAGCGCCGAGATCATGCCCGGCTCGCCCCGCCAGAAGCGTCGAATGTCATCGCGATACTGGCCGTTCCAGACCGACCAGCGTGGGCCGCCGGGGAAGCTGCCAACCTGATACAGCCCGGCGGCATCCCACGGCTCGGCGATCAGCTTCGTATCGGTGAGCAGGGCGTCTTCGGAGATCGACTCGATCACCGGAGGCTCGACCAGCACGCGCCCCTGGCGATCGCGCCCGAGCACCGAGGCCAGGTCGAAGCGGAACCCATCGACGCCCGCCTCGGCCACCATGTTCCGCAGGCAAGAGAGCAATAGGCCGCGCACGACGGGATGGTTGCTGTTGACGGTGTTGCCGCAGCCCGAGAAGTTCATATAGCGGCCGTGGTCGTCGAGCATGTAATACATGCTGTTGTCGAGGCCGCGAAAGTGATAGGCCGGGCCGAACTCGCCCCCCTCGGCGGTGTGGTTGAACACGACGTCGAGCACGATCTCCATGTTCTCGATGTGGAACTGCTTGACCATCCCGCAGAACTCACGCAGGGGCGCGATCCCTTCCCAGTTGCTCGCGTAGGCCGACTTCGGTGCCGAATAGGCGATCGTGTTGTAACCCCAGAGGTTCCTCAGCCGCTCGCCAGTGAGCGGGTTGACGAACGGGCAGTCGGTCTCGTCGAACTCGTCGATCGGCAGCAGCTCGACCGCCGTCACCCCAAGCTCCTTGAGGTAGGGGATCTTATCGATCAGCCCGGCGAAGGTTCCCGGATGCCGCACGCCCGACGACGGGTCAACCGTGAAGCTGCGAACGTGGAGTTCATAAATAATCGTATCTTCACGAGCGATACGCGGATTGACGTCGTCCTGACGGTTGTTCGTCATCTTGGTCAACAGGCTGCGGCGATGAGTCGTCCCCGACTCTCCCCAAGGCCGGCCGCACGCCAGGGCGCGCGAGGCGGGGTCGATCAGCACGAGGCTGGGGTCGAACCGATTGCCGTTGCCCTTCGGGCCATCGACGCGATAGCCGTAGGCGAACTCGTCGGGCAGTCCGTCGACGCGAACATGCCAGTGGTCGCCGGTGCGGAAGTATTTCGGTCCGAGCGGGATCTCGACGAAGACATCGGGGTTGCACGGCTCGGAGATCACCAAACGGACCGAGGTGGCGGGTCGGCTGATAATCGCGAAGTTGACACCGCCGGGCGTCCGGCTCGCGCCGAGCGGGAGGGGATGCCCGCGCGTCACGGTCAGGGGATGGCCGCGGAACGTATAGCGAGGGAAAGCACCCGGTCCTAGTTCGGGCGGAGGGGTCACGGTCGACATCGGGGCGCGGCTCTCCATTGCGCCGGGCCGTCGATGCGGCTCTCGATCTCGACCCGGCGATCGTCCAAGTGAGGAGGCCCGCCCGAAGGTGATGGAGAGACCAGGGCGGCCGTGGGTTCCGAGGCTCTATTCTGAAGTGACCAGCCCTTCACGACAAGGGCACTCTTTATCGGGCTGGTTGTGCAGCATCGGAACCCGTCGTGATCGGGTCATCGTTAACCTTTTTCACGTCCAATTCCTCAGCGATCCATTTCGGCTTCGAAGGCACACTCACTCCGCGCCGGGGGTCGACTTGGCCCTCTTGAGGAGTTCGGGAATGAGCTTGTCGAGCTTGCCTCGCGCCTCGACGGTGGCGAGCTTACCGTCGGCATCGACGATGAAGACGCAGGGGATGGAGTTGATCCCCCACGACCTTGAGAAGTCGCTCTCCCACCCCTTGCCCTGGTAATACTGCGGCCAGGGGATTTCCTTGTCGGCGACGAACGCTTTGAGCTTGTCGAGGCCGCCGGCTTCCTTCGGCTGGTCGAGGCTGACGCCGATGAACTCGACACCCTTGTCTTTGTATTCGGAGTAGAGCGTCTTCATCTTCGGCATCTCGGCGACACACGGACCGCACCACGTCGCCCAGAAGTCGATCACGACGACCTTGCCTTTGAGACCCTTGATCGAGATATTCGAGCCCTTGATCGCCTCGGTGAATTCGAGGTCGAACGGCTTGCCGACCGCCTCGCGCTGCTTGCGAGCACCTTTGACCATGCCGGCGACCTGCGAGTCGCCGAAGTCTTTCAAGATTCGATCTTCAAGCGCGGTCTTCTTGGCCTCGTCACCGGCCATGCGGGTTGAGGCCGAGTAGAGCAACGGTGCCGTGCGGGGGTCGCCCGGGGCCATCTTGGCGAACTCGTCGATGGCCTTCAACGCCGCGTCAACACTCGCCGGGCCTTTCATCAACAGGACCTGGACCTTGATGTAGCTCGCGCTCTTCTTGAGCGTGTCATCCTTCGTCACCGCGATCGTCTTCTCGATCTCGGCGAGGGCCTCGTCACCCTTGTTCGACTGCGAGAGCGCCATCCACCGAGCCGGCAGGAATTTCGCGAGTCGGGCGTCGTCGGGATGCGACTTCTGAAGCTCGCCGACCAACTCGGCACGCTTGGTGTTCCCGGCCTGAAACTCCGCGAAGGTCTTAGGCTGGGGGATCGTGGTGATCTCTTTGACAATCTCGTCGGCCGAACGGTCGACGGCAAATGCCGGGGCGACTAACCCGAAGACCACCAATGTGGCGAACAAACGGCCCGCGATGCGCATGACTGGAGGCTCCTCTTGCGTTGCGGTCTGGAAACGCGCCTTGACCCCGCCGGACGGACCGATGAGGGTGGCACCCGTCACGATAGATCGCGCATCACACGGCGTCAATTTATTTGTTCTCGCGTAACGGATGCCCTTCTGACGGTCCAGAGGCTATCGCGTCAGCGTGTAGAGATTGAAGTGCTCGATCATGTCGAGAATCCAGGGATGGCTCCACGGGGTCCGCATGCCGTAGCCGACGGTGAAGATTGACAGGGCCAGGCAGGTCAGCCCGACCCATCGCATCGCGCGGTTGTGCTGCCCCGATTCGAATCCCTGGGGGACGAAGATCAGCCAGAACGGGAAGATCCAAAAGAGCCATCGCAGCCCCTGACTTGACCCGCCGTAATTGTTCGTCTTGAACGTATAAAACACCACCAGGCCGACCGAGAGCACGAACGTCAGCCACGCGATTATCTTCATACGCCGCTCTTTGCCGAACATCGAGCGGAGCATCGGCACGATCGCGAGGAGGAAGATCGGCGTCAGTGAGAACATCCCCCGATGGCCGAAGGTCATGTGGAATAGGTAGAGCCACTTCGGCTCCGGATGTTTGTCGAACCAATCCATTTCGAGCGGAGTGTTCCAGTAGCTCCCCTCGTATCCGGTGTACGACGGCCCGCCGAACTCGGCATAGAACGGCGTGAACCCGCCCGTTGCCATATAGAGGGTGACGAGGAATGCAGCGCAGGGAATCAGCGCGGCGGGTCCGAAAGCGAACAGGGTCGCCTTGGGCGAGCGGATCAGTACGCAGAGGAAGAGGAGGATGCCGAACGCGGCGGCGGGCAGTTCGTTGCAGGCGGTGAACGCCCCGAAGAACCCTGCGGCGGCATAGGCCCCGTAAGGCAACCTGGCTGGGGGTTCATCCTCCTCCAAAACGGCGGGATCTTCCCATATCTTCATCAGAGCATACACCGCGAAAAAGGCCGAATAGGCCGCGACGGTGTGGTTATTGAGCGTCGTATTAAAGATCGTCAGCGGCGTGCCCCAGGCGGCGGCAGTGAGGCCCGCGAACCAGGCCCAGTCGTTCCGCACCATCCGATCGAGCAGACGCGCGAACAGGATCAGGAAGGCGAGATAGGGCACGACGTTCAAGACGACGATGATCGGCTTGAAGTAGAAGATATACACCGGCCACTTCGCGGGCTCGGGCGTCTCGGTGACTGTCTGGAATGTCGTCGTATCGACGGGGTCATATTTCCGATAGGTCCGTTCGACCCGCTGCTGAAGCACATGGGCATCAAGCGGCACCCCCGTCAGCTTGCGGATCGGGTAGAGGATGCCTGCGATCATCGTCGGCAAGAGTGGCGGCTTGCTCGAATAGAAGTGCTTGGGGGCATCGGGCTTGTCTCTATCGGAGGGTAAGACCTTGTAGACCTTATCCTGCGTCTTGTTCTGCCACGGGCAATCGTCGATCGCATACGTTCCACGCTCGACGAGCGACCAGACCGTACACCATCGCGAGATGTCGTTGACTTCGAGATGGGACGGCATCCGCAGGGTCGAGCCCAGCGAGTGAGCGACCGCCGCGCCGATGATGAGCATCGCCAAGAACCGGCGGACGAGGGGACGGCCTTCGGGAACGTCGATGTCGATCATGTCAGACCTCATTCGTGCCGACCGTCGCGGCGATGCTGTAGGTTTTCGATTCGTCAAGGCTATACGAAGTCACCAACTCGGCGATCAGGCCGAGGCCAATCAGTAGCACTCCGATCACCAGCAGCGCCGCCGCGAAGGCCGACGGCGCGACGATCCATCCCGCACTCCAACCCATCAGCCCGCCCACGACGAGCACCATCAGTCCCACACCACCGACTCCGATCGACGCCAACCCCGTCGGCCCCAGGATATGGAGCGGACGCTGGCCGTAATGGGTCAGGAACCGGACGGTGACGAGGTCAAGCAGACCCTTTAGGAAGCGGCTCACCCCGTATTTCGAGACCCCGAATCGCCTGGCCCGATGATGCACCTCGATCTCGTCGACGCGAAACCCTTGCGCATAGGCCAGCGCGGGAACGAACCGGTGAAGCTCGCCGTAGATCCGTATGTTATCGAGAACGACGCGGCGATAGACCTTGAAGCCACAGTTATGATCGTGCAGACGACAATGGGTCACTCGGCTGACGAGCCGGTTGAACACCCGGCTCGGCCCGACCTTGTGCCAGGGGTCGTGCCGACGCTTCTTCCAGCCGCTCACGAGGTCAAAACCCTCGGCGAGTTTGGCCAGGAATCGGGGCACTTCCGCAGGATCATCCTGAAGGTCGCCATCGAGCGTGAAGACGATCTCGCCGCGCGACGCGAGGAACCCGGCGGTGAGTGCGGCGGCCTTGCCGAAGTTGCGGCGAAACTTGATGCCACGAACCCGGTCGTCGGCCTGCGCCAGCCCTTCGACGACCCGCCACGAGCCGTCGCTGCTGCCGTCGTCGATGAAGAGAAACTCGACGACCCCCAAGTCGGCGCGCGTCGCCACCTCGGCCAGTTCGGCGTGCAGCGTCGCGAGGTTGTCGACCTCGTTCTTGAGCGGGATCACGAAGCTGATCATAGGATAGCAGACCTCGGCGCGGGACGGATCGCGAGCAAGACGGCCGCGGTGATGAGCTCGCCAGCCACCCAGGCCAGACGCAACACCAGGGCCGCCACAACGGCGTGGTCGCGGTCGATCACCGACGCGAGGGCCGTCCAGAGGACCCACTCGCGGACCCCCAGGCCACCCGGCGAGATCGGCACGACGAACCCCGCCACCGTCGCAAGCGCGACGCTCGCGATCGCCGTCGGCCATGCTGAGACGGGCAGCCCTTCGGGCAAGATCGCCGAGAGCACCGCGACCTGACTCAGCCCGAGCAGGGTCCAACCGAGTGTCGAGCAGATCGCCCCTTGCAACAGGAGTCGATAAGTGAACGTCGGCAAGGCATCCGGGCCCACGCCCGGGAACGGCACACGCGCCAGGCCCGCAAGCCGGGGGAAGACTCTCGGGTCAACCACGATCAAGAACAGCAGCCCGAGCGTCAGGCCGACCATCGGCAACGGTACGCTGATCACGCCGAAGATCGGGAGCGGGAGCGTCACGGCGGCTCGCCAGCCGAACGCGACGGCCGAGAGCAACCCCCCGACCGCCATCATGAGCAAGGTTTCATACATCGAAGCAAATGCGGATGTCGCGGGCCTCGCGCCGAACGGGGACGAGAGCGCGATCCGCATCACCACGACCAGCGCCTTGCCCGGCACATACTTGCCCAGGTGGCTGATGAGATAGGCTCGAATCGCTGCATAGGGGCCGATCGGTGTCGGGCTCGCGGCCATCACCCGCCCGTAGAACAGTCCAAACGGTACCAGGCCGACGACATAGATCACGACCGCACCCACGAACGGGCCGGCCGCGATGTGGACCGACTCCCCCTTCGATCGGAGGTCTCCCCACGTCTTCGCCGCGTGTCGCGCGACGGCGAAGAGCACGAGCGCGCTCAGCACCAGCTTGAGCGCGACCTTAAATCGCGCTCGGGCCTTTGATCGCAGAGGGGCAGGGGATTCGCTCTCAGTGGCGGGGAACGTCACGAGGTCTCTTCAACGGGGCCGGATGCGACGTCATTGCGAGCTATAAACCTAGCGGTGCAAAGCCCATCCCGCAAGGGGAACGGCCTCGCCGCCCGCTCAGTCCCGCTCCTCAAGTGCGAAATACATCTTGAGCGTCGGCGGTGCCGTCCTACGGTCGTGCATCAGGCCCAGGTAGAGCCCCGGCCCGACCTGGCGGATCTCGTCGCGATAGTTGGCGTAGACCTTCGAGGTCTCTTGGTAGTCGAGGATCAAGGCCGGAGCCCCGTCCTTCCAACTCTGTCCTTGATAGAGTTTGCCCGGAACCGACCGGACGCCAAAGAACTTGTTCACGGCTGTTGCATTGGCCCGGTCGAAGACTTTCCCCTGCCAGACGAGCTGCGCCCCGCGCGACATCGGCACCGCCAACTTCGTACCGGGGTAATAGATCGCGCGGCCACGCACCCGGCCGTCGGGGATCGGCGGCACGGTGCCCGAGGCATAGAGGGCGTCGAGCTGAGGTCCGGTCATCCGCACGAGGTCGTCAATCGTCATGGCGGGGCCTTGCGCCCGAGTATCGGTCGAGACAAATAACAGGACGCCGAAGCACGCGAGCCCGAACCGAATCACCCGCATGACTCCTCCCGTCGCCCCGATCAGAAGGGTCGCCCGCGAGCCGATTCGCTCGCGAAAGGGAAACCCCTCTCGGTTATCGGCGCGGGGGGTGTGGCGGCTGGAATCGGTTTCGTCGCGAACTTGGCTCAGGCGGGTCTCGTCCGGTATCGTAAGTCGATCGCACTCACGTCTCGCGGTTCTTCGCCCCGGCAGTCGGGATCGACGAAGACCCCGTCACCGGCTCGGCCCACTGTGCCCTCGGGCCGTTCTGGGCCGATCGCTTCGATAAGGCCGACCTCCTCGCCTACCAGGCGTCCGAGCGGGGTGGCACGGCCCGGGGCGGAGTTGACTGCGAGAGCTTCGATAACCGCCCGATCCGTTCCCGACCACTCATAACGGTCGCGGCCACTCCTTGCCGACCGGCGCGGGCACGGCTAGATTTGCGGCTTAAGATGGATCACACCAGGCCTGCCGGAACCAGACCGCCATGAACCTCTCCCGACGACTGTTCCTTACGATCGCCCCGACGCTGCTTGTTGCGCTACCGTCATACGCCGCTGATGAGGCGAAGGGTCGACCCACCCTCGGCACGATCGAGCGACTTGACCCGAGATTCGACGCCATCGTCCCCAAGGACGCACGCGTCGAGCGGATCGCCGAGGGATATGACTGGTCCGAGGGTCCCGTCTGGGACAAGGCGAGTCAATCGTTGCTCTTCTCCGACGTGCCGATGAATACGGTCTTCCAGTGGAAGGACGGCAAGGGCGTCTCCGTCTTCCTCAAGCCGAGCGGATATACAGGCGATGCCCCTCGCGGCGGAGAACCGGGGTCGAACGGGCTGGTCATGGACGCCCAAGGGCGGCTCGTCCTCTGCCAGCACGGCGACCGTCGGGTCGCCCGGTTGGAGGGCGGCAAGTTCGTCACCCTGGCCGACAAGTACGAGGGCAAGCGGCTCAACAGCCCGAATGACGGCGTCTATCACTCAAACGGCGACCTCTATTTCACCGACCCGCCCTATGGTCTGCTCAAGGCGAACGACGACCCCAAGAAGGAACTGCCGTTCAACGGCGTCTATCGACTGGCGAAGTCAGGAGAATTGACCTTGCTGACGAAGGAGATGACCTACCCCAACGGCATCGCCCTCTCGCCCGACGAGAAGACCCTCTACGTCGCCAACTCCGACCCCAAGAAGGCGATCTGGATGGCATTCCCGGTCAAGGATGACGGCACGATCGGCGCGGGGAAGGTGTTCTTCGACACGACCCCGTGGGTCAAGACCCGCAAGGGACTTCCCGACGGCCTCAAGGTCGACTCCAAGGGGAACCTTTTCGCGACCGGACCGGGCGGCGTCCATGTCTTCTCGCCCGAGGGGAACCACCTCGGCACCTTCGCTACCGGAGAGGCGACCGCCAATTGCGGCTGGGGCGAGGACGGGTCGACGCTGTTCATCACGGCCGACATGTCTATCGGTCGCGTTCGATTGAACACGAAGGGCAAGGGATTCTGATCCTTCGAACTCACGCAGAGATTGGACACGATGAGACGTCTCTTGACTCATTTGCTCGCGATCGGCGTACTGGCCTCGACGGCCTTCGTCCAGGGCCAGACCGCGACGAAGGTCGCGGGGGCGAAAGGTGGGGCGACGCCCGAGGAGGCGGTCGCGATGATTAACAAGGCGGCGACGGCCGGTGATTTCGACGCGACGTTTGACGTCCTCGTCAACGAGCAGTCGAGACCGATGAGGGATTGGATGAAGGCTCAGATCACGCTCGGGGCCTCGATCGTCGCCCTCGCCGATGCCCTCGACTCGGCGTTCGGCAAGGATGAAGCGAGTCCGATCAAGAGGATGACCGGAGATCCCAAGAGGTCTCTCGCCCGCTCGTTTTCCAACGCCACGGTCGTCGGCTCGCCGACGAAGATTGACGACGAGACGGTCTCGATCCAGGTCAAGAGTCGAACTGCGGGACCTGACGGGAAGATAATCGGTGTGGAACGTACCATGAAGGCGAAGAAGACCCCGGTAGGTTGGAAGCTCGCGATGGATATCCCCCCGAACCTCGATTTCCCGCAGGCCGCGACGATCATGGATCAGGCTCGCGCCACGATCGATCGGACGACGAAACGGGTGAAGGATGGCACGGTCAAAGACCGGGCGGGGGCGATCATTGAGGTGAAGAAGGGGCTGCCGAAGAAGCCGCCGGAGAACGTGCCGTTGCCGCCCCTTCTTGGTCTGCCGGATTGACCGGCTCGGGGTGGTCGAGCAGGGCGTGGACGGGGCCGGTGATGAGCCGCGCCCCGCGTTCATAGGTGAAATAAATCCAGGCCCACTCGCCCATGACGGCAAACCGATTGCGGAAGCCGATCACGAAAAAGACGTGGATAAGCAGCCACGCCAGCCACGCCGGATAGCCCGAGAGGTGGACTTTACCGATCTCCCCTACGGCCGAAGCGCGGCCAATCGTCGCGAGCGTGCCCTTATCGTTGTAATGAAAGGGCTCGGTCGGACGACCGGCGATCATGTCTTTGACCCTCCGCGCGGCATAGCGTCCGCCCTGCATCGCGGCGGGGGCAACGCCGGGGATCGGCTTGCCGTCCTGCTGCCTGGAGGCGAGGTCGCCGACGATGAGAACCTCGGGATGTCCGGGCGCGGAGAGGTCGGGCTCGACCAGGACGCGGCCCGCGCGATCGAGCGGGACGTTCAACGTCTTCCCCAACGGCGAGGCGGCGACGCCCGCCGCCCAGATTGTCGTGCGGGCGGCGATGCGATCGCCCCCGATGGTGACGCCGTGCCCGTCGATGTCGGTGACAGGCACGCTCGTTTTGACCTCAACGCCGAGCCGTTCGAGCTGGCGGAGGGCCTTGGTCGAGAGGTCTTCGGGAAACGTGGCGAGCACCCTTGGCCCGGCTTCGACGAGCAGGACGCGGGCGTCTCGGGTGTCGAAGCGGCGGAAGTCGCGCGAGAGGACATGCCGAGAGATCTCGGCGAGTGCCCCCGCCATCTCGACGCCGGTCGGCCCGCCGCCGACGATGACGAAGGTGAGCCAGGCGCGGCGACGTTCGGGGTCGTCCTCGCGCTCGGCCGCCTCGTAGGCGAGCAGCACGCGACGACGGATCGTCAGGGCGTCCTCGACCGTCTTCAGTCCAGGCGCGTACTCGGACCAGGCGTCGTGGCCGAAGTAGGCGTGCGTCGCGCCGGTGGCGACGATCAGGTAATCATACGAGACCTCGCCGTCGTCGAGGATCACCCGGCGGGCTCCGGCGTCGATCGCGTGGGCCTCGCCCATCACGACCTCGGCGTTCTTCTGACCGCGCAAGATTCTGCGGATCGGGCTGGCGATGTTGCTCGGGTTGAGGGCGGCGGTGGCGACCTGATAGAGCAGGGGTTGGAACAGGTGATGATTGCGGCGATCAACGATGCTGACCCGCACGCGTGAGCGTTTCAGCGCTTTCGCCGCTTCGAGCCCGGCGAATCCTCCGCCGAGGATGACGACCCGGGGGATATCGTTCGAGGTGCGCATCGAAAAATGGCTCCGGTCCGCTATCGGGGGAGGGGTGGGTTGCAATGTCGGGCCATGACGGTCTGAAGCGTTGTTTCGAGTTGCTGGATGTCGATTGGCTTGATGAGGTGGGCATCAAAGCCGGCCTCGCGGGTATTGCGGAGGTCGGACTCCATCCCGTATCCGCTCAGCGCGATGGCGGGGACGTCGGATCGCTCGCGGACCAGCCGAATCACGTCGAAGCCCGACCCGTCGGGGAGTCCAAGGTCGCTGACCAGCACGTCGAACTCTTCGGGCGCGACCGCAGAGGCCGTCGCGACGCTGTTCGCCGTAGTGACGGTGTGGCCCTTGTGCCGGAGGAGCCGCGTGAGAATCTTGAGCGAGTCTTCATTGTCTTCGACGAGCAGGATGCGGAACGGCCCGGCCTTGGCGACTTGATCGCGTGGTCCGTCGCCTTCGGTCCGAGCCGCGTTGGTGGGGGCGGGCACAGTGGCGAGTTCGATGGTGAAGGTCGCCCCCTTGTCGCGCCCCTCGCTCTCGGCGGTGAGTCGGCCGCCGAGGGCGTCGATCACCGATCGGCTGATCGCCAGGCCCAGGCCGAGCCCGCCGAACCGTTGGGTGATCGCGGCGTCTCCTTGTTCAAAAGCGTTGAAAATTTTTGGCAGCGCCTCGGATTCGATGCCTCGGCCAGTGTCAACAACCCGGACGACCAGTCGGCCGCGTTCGTCGTTGTGGGCCTCGATCGAGAGCCTGCCCCCCGCCGGGGTAAACTTCACGGCGTTCTTGATCAGGTTCCAGAAGACCTGCTGGAGCCGCGCGGGGTCGGCCTTGACGTGGTGCGCAGGGGCGTCGAGCCCGATGCGGAACTCGATCCCCTTGGAGCGGATTTCGCCGACGCAGATATCGAGGGCTTGGTAGAGCAGTTCATGAGCATCGACAACCTCGGTCTCGAGTCGAAGCTTCCCCTGGCTGATCCTGGTCACGTCGAGGAGGTCATCGATCAATCGGGCCTCGAGCTCGACGTTGCGGCGGATCATCTGAAGCACACCGCCGTAGTCGGCCGGCGTCGTGGGGTCTTCGAGCATCGCCGTCACGGCGGCGAGCACCGGGGTGAGCGGGGTCCGTAACTCGTGGCTGAGGACCGCGAGGAATTGGTTCTTGGCGAGGTTAGCGGCGACCGCCACTTCCTTGGCATCCTGGAGATCTTGCTGGGCCTGTTTCTGCTCGGTGATGTTAAGGTTGACCCCGATCATCCGGACGGCCCGCCCCTCGTCGTCGCGGAAGACGCGTCCCCGGCAGTTGATCCAGCGGATCGTCCCATTCGTCGCGCGGACGCGGAATTCGCGGTTGAACTCGATCTCGCACGCGTAGGCTCGCTCCATTGCCGTCTTGAGCAGGACGAGGTCGTCGGGATGGAGGACCGAGTAGAAGCGATCGGTCTCGCCGTTAAATGTGCCGGGGGCGGCCCCGTGGACCGCCTCCAGGTTGTCAGACCACTCGGTCTCGTTCGTCGCGAGCTTCCAATCCCAGGTACCCATCCCGGCGACATCGAGCGCCAGGCGGAGTTGCTCTTCGCGATGACTGAGGGCTCGCTCGGCGCGGCGTCGTTCCGTAACGTCGATGAGGAATGTGATGGCGCGGGGTGATTCCTCGACAAGCTTCGCCGCGCCGATGAGCACGGAGACGACGCGGCCATCGGGGAGAAAATATTCCTTCACGTAGGGCTCGCAGACGCCCGTGGATTGCACAGCCTTGCAGGCTCGGTCGTCGAGGTCGCGGTGCTCGGGGGATGTCATTGCTCTGGGATCGACCCGCCCGGCATCGAAGTCGTCGCGATTCGCGCCGATCAGGGCGAGGTAGGTGTCGTTGGCCTCGACGAGATGGCCGTCGTCCAGGTCAACGACGGCGATCCCGAAGTTGCCCGAGTTGGCCAGGGCGCGGAACCGTCCTTCAGCGATGCGGAGGTCGGCCTCAGCCCGCTTCCTCTCGACGAATTGGCCGATCTCGATGCCGATCACGCGGAGCATTGCCAGCATCGCCAGCATGGGCTCGTCCGGCGTCAATTGGTCGCGGGAGAAGAATTCGACGACCCCCAACACGTCTGCTCCCGATCGGATCGCGAAGGAGACAGCCGCCCCAAGATCTGCATCGCTCGCAATCGCGCCTCGGGTGAAGATGAGACTCTCGGCGATCACCGCGATCCAGACCGGCTCGCCGTCAGCCCAGACATTGCCAGGCAGCCCCTCGCCACGGACGAACGTCTTACTCTTGTTCGCCTCGGCGAATCGTTGGAGGTCCACCCCTCCGCGATGCCAGACCGACTGATAACGCAGCCGGTTCGCGGGCCCGTCGATCTCCCACGCGATCCCGAGTTCCCACTGAAGGCCGCTGCCGATCGCTTCGATCAGTCGGGGGATCGCGAGACCGAGCGTAGCCGACTCGGAGAGGATGCGGCTCACAGCATACTGGACCGCGAGCCGGCGCTCGCCCTGGCGTCGCTCAGTGACGTCACGGGCGATCGTCGACGCGCCAATGATCCGGCCGTCGCCGTCCTTGAGTGGTGAGACGCTTATTGAGACGTCGATCCGGCGACCGTCCTTGCGAAGCTGCTGGGTCTCGAAGTGCGAGATCGGCAAGCCGTTCTCGATCCGCGTGAGCATCAGGGGCAGCTCGTCGGTGCGATCGACGGGAGCGAGCATCGCCATCGGCTGGCCGATGACCTCGCCCGCAGGATAGCCAAAGAGCACCTCGGCACCGGGATTCCACGAGGTGATTCGGTCGTCCGTTCCCCTGACAATAATCGCGTCTTGAGACGACGCCACGATCGCGGCGAGCTCCGCCACCACCTCGGCGGATCGGCGATTCGCAGTGACATCTCGGAAGACGAAGACCACACCGGCGGCTAGGCCGTCGGGCGTGCGGATCGGTGCAGCGAGGCCATCGATGGAAAAGCGGCGTCCCGACCGATCGACGAGCAAAACGGAATGGATCGGTCCCAATCCCACGGCCTTCCCCACCCGCATCGCCCGCTCGGCCGGACCGAGCACCGGAACGCCGACCATCTCGTTGCGTATCGTCAGGACTTCATCGACGGGCCTCCCCATCGCATCGGCGGCCGGCCATCCGGTCAACTCCTCGGCCGTCGTGTTGATGAACGCGACGTTCCCCCCGTGGTCAGTGCCGATCACGCCGTCGCCGACGCTCGTGAGCAGCCCTCGATACCAGAGGCGTTGGCCGTGCTCGGCAAGTTCGGCCCGCCGTCTGGCCTCGACAAGCGAGTGGATGAACGCCGCCGTGATCAGGAAGAACAGGCAGCGGACAATGTCGGTGAAGGCGAACGAGATGCCTGAATCCGGCCCGAAGAACAGGCCGTTCAGCGAGAGCGTGGCCAGGACCGCCGCGAACAACCCCGGCCCGAGTCCGCCGACCCAGGCCGCCGCCATCACCGCCGTTAGCAGCAGGGCCGTCTCGGTCGACCCAATCCAACGCCGGAACGTCAGATTCAGCACCGTCGCCAGCGCCACGGCGAGAGTGGCCAGGACATATTTCAAAGCAAAGTAAGCGTGCCGTCTCGCCATGTCGCCGCCTCGGGACTCGGCCAGTGGGCCTGGGATTTAAGTTCCCTCGCCTAGGAGTCGAGGCCGGTGGCTTTCCCACCGCCCGGTTTTGCCGCCCGACGCCTCTTAGGATAAACCTTCAAACGTCTCGCGAATAGCGAGTGACACGACGACACATACCTCCCCGAGGTCACCGGAGGCGAAATTTATCCCCGGATGACCCAGCGTGCCATCTGGACGAAGTTGGCACCCTTGCCCTGCATCAAGAGGCCGACTCGCATGATTCGGCCCGCGGCGTAGACGCAGGCGACGGTCGTCGCCAGGACGATCGTGATGGCGAGCGCTGACTGCCACGCGGGAATGCCAGGTGGGACAGCGTGACGGACGACCATGGCGATCGGCGACGAGAATGGGAAGAACGATAGCCACATCGCCAGCGGGCCGGAGGGACGTTCAATCATGTTGATCAGGGCAAACAGCGGTAGCATCCCCAGCATCATCACCGGCATGACGAGCGTCTGTGTCTCGCGGATATCCGAACACGCCGCGCCGATCGCGATGTAGAGCGACCCGAACATCAGCACCCCGAGCACCTGGAACACCACAAACCAGGCAATCAGCATCGGCGAGAGATACTCGGCGAAGCCGTAGCGATGGGCCGAGATATAGGCGGCTGTTAGGTAGATCGACGCCGTCGTGAGCGAGACGCCGACCGTCCCGATCAGCTTGCCCATCATCAGTTCAAACGGCCGGACCGAGCCGAGCAAGACCTCGGCGATCCGCGCCGATTTCTCTTCGAATACGCTCTGCAAGAGCGGCGACGTGCCGACCAGGATCATCATCAACATCAGGATCGACAGCCCGGCCGGGACGAGGAATGACGCGGCGCGACCTTCGTCGTCGGCGTCGCGGATCGCCCCGGTGGCCGGGTCTTTCTTGCTCAGTTTCTTCATCACGAGCGGCACCGGCTGGAGCGCCTCGGCGATCGCGATCAGGGAGAGCCCGCGCGCGGCAGCCCGCCGTTGCATGATCCCTGCGTTGGCGGCCATTTCGGCCCACTGCGGGAAGTCGTTGCCGAGCGAGGCGTTGGTCTGGTACCGGATCGCGAGTCGGTCCTCGGGCGGCTTGAGCGGCTTGCCCCTCGGGTCGAGCGCGGGAAGGGTGCCGGAGGTGGTCAGGACGTCTGGGCCGATTTCGAGGAAGCCGGCGATCTCCTTCGACTTCACCCGCTCCGAGAGCGCGAACCGCTGCGCCGCCATCGCCTCGGCCGTTGGTGCCGAGGGAGCAACGGGCTCGATCACGAACCGGGGCGCGGTCTGCGCCTTGGTCTCGGGGTTGTAGACCTGCGTCCGATTCCTCGCGTCGGCTGCCACCACGAGCACCGAGCTGACCTTCGCCTCGGGCGTACGGTCGACGACGGCGAAA
Source organism: Isosphaeraceae bacterium (assembly GCA_025356435.1). Classification (GTDB taxonomy): domain Bacteria; phylum Planctomycetota; class Planctomycetia; order Isosphaerales; family Isosphaeraceae; genus CAMFLR01. The sequence continues at coordinate 53,127 of JANXSY010000289.1, forward strand.
TTCTTGTCACTGACGTCGATATGATCTTTCAAGATGATCTGCATCGCAATGCTGCCGAACATCATCACCGGCATCATCAAGAGGCTGATCGCGAACGCCTTGGTGCGAACAGCCGCCTGATACTCTCTCGCAGCGATAATCATAGTCTTACGCATGAATTATCTCCACAGATTCGGGTCCGGCGATCCGGACAAAGATGTCTCCCAGAGACGGCCTCGACAGCTCGAAGTGCCGCACCTCGCCCCGATCCATCAGCGCGGCGAGCACGTCCTGTGAATCGGCCCCGCGCCCGAGCCGAAGCTCGTGATAGCGACCGAAGTCAGCCACGCACTCGACGCCGGGGAGATCATCGAGCGAGATCCCCTCGCCCCCGAGGCGGACGCGGAGGGTGTCATCGCCGTAGGCATCTTGGATCTCTTCGAGCGTGCCGTCGAGAACCTTTTTCCCTTTGTAGATCATAAAAATCTTGTCGCACATCTTCTCGGCTGTGCTCATGTCGTGCGTGGAGAAGATCACGGTCGTGCCCGCTCGCTTGAGTTCGAGCACCGCCTCGCGGAGCACGACGGCGTTGTTCGGGTCAAGACCGCTGAACGGTTCGTCGAGCAGCACCAACGAGGGTCGGGCGACGACGGTCGCGATGAACTGAATTTTCTGGGCCATCCCTTTTGAAAGCGCCGTGATCTTCTTGTCGGCCCAGGCGGAGAGTTCCATCGTCGCGAGCCAGCGGTCGATCTCGGCGCGGGGGTTCCTCATCCCCTTGAGCTGGGCGTAAAACTTGAGCACGTCCCGCACCTTCATCTGCTTATACAACCCTCGCTCTTCGGGCAGATATCCGACCCGATCGCTCGCGGCCCCGAGCGACCGGTCGCCCAAGACTTCGATCTCGCCACGATCGGGGTGGAAGATGCGCATAATCATGCGCAGGGTTGTTGTCTTGCCCGACCCATTGGGGCCGATGAACCCATAGATTGCCCCCTCTGGGACCGTCAGCGTCAGGTCGTCAACAGCGACGTGGGTTCCGAAGGTCTTCGTCACTCGCTCGATCCGAACGGCGGCCATAAGGCTCCGGGGTCTAGAGACCTAAGAACTCGGATGTCGCCCACCCATTGGGGCCGCGCCCGGCTGGGGCGGGTGCGAGGTCCGGTTCTCTGAAAGCTTTCGCGGCCGTCTGTGGATTATTGTCCGGCACCGCGCCCGCCGCAACGTGGATGACGAGGCGAGGCGCATTGGCATAGCCGTTGCATCAATCCATTGCCGACGTTATTTCGATATCGACGATACCCTTTCGAGGAGCCCGCGACGATGTCCGACGCCAAAGACAAGATCAAAGAAGGCATCGACAATGCCTCGCACAAGGCCAAGGAAGTGACTGAGAAGGTCGCCGACAAGGTGGGCCAGGCAGCGCACAACGTGGGCGAGAAGGTCAAAGAGACCGGCCAGAAGATCAAGGATGCCAGCAAGTAAGTGGCAAGACTGACCGCCATCAACGAAGCCCCCGAAGTCATCCGCTTCGGGGGCCGTTTCGCCCTCAGCTCAGCGGGCCGGCACCGTGGCGGGTTGGGTGTGGATCTCAGACGGGAGCGCCCGAGGCCAGTCGCCCCGGTAAAAGACGTTGCGTACGCGAGCCTCGGTCTCATCGGCGAAGTGGAAAAGGCCGAACTCACGCTGATTCGTCGTCTCGATAGTCCTCTCATAAACGAGTTGATCGTTGATCATAAGCGATAGCTTGTCCCCCTTAAAATTGGCTCCTCAGCAGAATCTGTGGGTGTGTTTCGGCTCCGGCAGCCTTCCGAGGTTGTGTAATAGAGCCAATTTCGCCACCTTCGCCGTTCGGAAGCCGTACGACTTTCTCGTCACCAATTTCACCTTATTGTTAAGCCCCTCCACCGCTCCCGACGACACCTCGCCGTTGGCCCGGAACCAGTTCAGGATCAGTGGCCGATGACCACGCAGCGTGCGGGCAACTCTCTTCATCGGCTCCAGAC
>JANXSY010000297.1 GCA_025356435.1 Isosphaeraceae bacterium
CTTGCGACGAGTGCGGCGGTCGTCCTGGCCCCTTCCGGAGCCGAACTATTGGGAAGACCGGTTGCGTCGTGCCGCAGGATCGCTCCGAACGCCAGGAGTTTGCCCGATCGATCGGCGACCAAGGCCCCATCGAGACCTGCGAGTGCCTCGAGCACCGAGGGGTTGAGGTCCATGACTCGCCTTCCTCGTGCCAGGTAGTGCAAGGCACACTTCGCGAGCGGGTCACCCGGCACGAGTTCGGGAGGCGGACCGAACGGGGCTGTGTCGCTCAAAATGTCATGAGGCGAGATCAGCCCGCCCACCGCGTCGTCGCGACGGTCCACCACCACGAACAGGCCCCCGTGGCGGCTCTCAACCAGGTCGAGCGCTGCTTGAAACAGAGCCCGAGCGACCCGAGGGTCGCCAACCGCTTGGGACCAAGTAGCGAACTTGGTCGCAGGGTCGAGCATCCGCCACCGGCCATGCGCGAAGACAAAAGCCTGAACACCGCCCGCGAAGAGCTTGATTTCTTGGTTCGGGCTCAGAACCAGGCAAACATGCCCGTCGGAACGCGTGGCCCGCGCGTGGGGAAGATATTGCCGGGAGCAGGGAATCTCTGGCCCTTCGACCGGTCGCATCTCAGCCGCAAACTGTTCGATGTCGATGATCTCGGCAAGCCGACCCGCACCATCGACGCGGAACAGCGTGCGACGTCCGTCGCAGAGTCGATGGATGCTTTTGAGGCTGGTGAGATCGACACCGTAGGGCAAGGCATCGGGAGCGGTCGGACGACCAGGGACGCCGTCGCCGACCAGAAGTGCTCCGGTCGAGACACGGCGATTCTCATAGGTCGAGAGTGCAGCGGTTCGCAAGGTTTGGACCGTCGACGCGATCCGACTTGGCTGGGCCGCCTGGGGCGTGTAGAAGTGGGGCTCGACGTAGGCGGCAATGTAGTGATCTTCTGAACCACCTCGAAACAGTTCAAGCCGAGGCGCGTGCGCCATCTGAAACAGGTGGTGGTAACGGAGACTGGCGACGGCACCAATCGCGTTGATCATGCGTTCGTCACTGGCGTTGAACGAGCGTCCATCACCCGGTGTCAGGATGTGGCGAATGCCGAAGATCTCGACGGCCAGGCTCTGTCCATCATGCGAGCCGACCTGAAACTCAGGGCCAACGGTGGTTCTTGGTTCGCAGGTCAGGTCGATTTCGAGGCGACACTGGGGGTAGAAGCCCAGGACGTCGCGGCGGAAGACTCCGACGAACAGCTCGACCACGGGACGTGTGTCACGCAACGGGGTGACATGAGGTCCACCTTGCGCATTTGCCACAGCGGCTTGGTGGAAACTCGGTCGCATGGCGGCATCCCTTCCTGGTCGGTCGCGACAGGCCCGCCCTCCTGGCAGGTCACTGGGCATCATAACCGGAGTTCGCCAACCCGGGAACCCCCAATCATCCGTCGGATTGGCAACGTCACGGGCGTCATTCCGGCCTCACTCCGACCCTGGATCGTAGACCTTGCCGACCAGCGACTCAGGAAGACAAGGCATCTCGGTCGATGCGTTAGGATCATCGTGTACGTACCGATATCCCTCGCCATAACCGACATTTTTGAGGAGTGAGGTCACGGCATTGCGAAGATGGAGCGGAACGGGCTCACGCGCAGTCTGGGAGGCATCCGCCGCTGCGGCAAAGTAGGCCCGTTTGACCCGATTCGACTTGGGGGCGTTGGCCAGATAAATCACAGCCTGGCTGAGCGGATAGAGCCCCTCGGGGAGCCCGATAAACTGGACGATCTGGGCCGCCGCCGCAGTTTGAACCATCGCCTGAGGATCGGCAAGCCCCACGTCTTCGGACGCCAGGATGCAAAGTCGCCGCACGATAAAAATCGGGTCGGCACCTCCTTCGATCAGCCGAGCCAGCCAGTAGAGACCGGCATTGGCGTCCGAATTCCGCAACGACTTGATCAACGCCGAGACGAGGTTGTAATGATCCTCACCCCCCTTGTCATAAGCGAACCGAGCCCGGCCCAGGGATTCGATCAAAGTCTCTTGCGAGATAGTCCGAACCCCCTCTGAGTCGGGCTCAGTCGCCAGAGTCGCAGCCTCAAGCGCTGAGAGCGCGACCCGGGCATCTCCTGCGGCCGACTTGGCAAGCTGGTCGAGATCGACCGATTCCAAGTGAGGGCGGAACCGGGCCAGGCCTCGCTCATCGTCCTCGATGGCTCGACTCAGGAGCGTGCGAATATCCGTCTCGTCGAGAGGATGAAGCACAAGCACACGGGTGCGTGATAGCAGGGCGGCGTTAACCTCGAATGACGGGTTCTCCGTGGTCGCACCGACCAGGGTGACGGTCCCGTCCTCGACGGCGGGGAGCAACGCGTCCTGTTGCGCCTTATTGAAGCGATGGATTTCATCGACGAACAGAATCGTTCGCCAGCCCCGCCGCTTCGACTCACGGGCTTCGGCGATCGACTCACGTAGGTCCTTCACCCCCGAGAGGACGGCGGAGAGAGGCACAAACTTGGCTTTGACGTGGCGGGCGAGCATTCTCCCCAAGGTCGTCTTGCCGGTGCCGGGACCTCCCCAGAGGATCAACGAGGGAAGGGGGCCGCCCCCTTCGATAATCTTGCGGATCATCCGACCTTTACCGACGAGGTGGGTTTGGCCCACATATTCGTCGAGCGACCTCGGACGCATCCGCTCAGCGAGCGGGGCCTCCCTGTCGGTGGTCAGTTCGGGAGGACGTCCGTCGGACGGCTCGAAGAAGCTGGGAGTTTGATGTCGGGACATGGCGGTGGCCTCACGCGCGGTATGATGTCAGAGATCGCGGATCGGATGCCGCCAAACCCTCAGGAACACGAGCCCCACATGCCGGTCGATCCCAACAATTATCTTACACTTTCGTCGATGATCACCCCCGCCCTGTTCATGACGGCCAATGGTTCGCTGATTATCTCGACATCGAACCGGATGTCGCGGGTCGTGGATCGGGTCCGTGTTTTGCTGGAACTCAACGATACGCTTTGTCGTGGCGTCACCAATCTCGACTTTTTGACCGAGCGGAGGAAGCACACGCTGGAGCAGCTTCGTCATCTCGAATGGCGAAGCGATCGCATTCGCAACGCGTTGACGATGCTTTATTCGGCCTTCGCATCCTTTGTCGGAACCAGCCTGACCCTGGCGATCGACGTCTTCTTCAAGAATGCACTCGCCGCCTTGCCAACCGCTCTGGCGATCCTCGGCGTCTGCCTGTTACTGCGCGCCAGCCTCAACCTGATCCGCGAGGCACATCGGGCGCTTCAGACGAACCGGGAGGAGATTCAGTTTTATCGTGAGCTGCAAGAGCGACGGATGATCGAGGGGCGATGTGTGGTGTGATTGTCGACGCGTATTCATCAACATTCTGTGTAGAGAATCAGTCCTAACGCATGAACTGTTAGAAGTACAAAAATGATCGTAGTTAAATATGCTAACCGGGAT
>JANXSY010000037.1 GCA_025356435.1 Isosphaeraceae bacterium
TTCGAGGCGGCTAATGACTGTGCGTGTGGTTCCCTTATTGGTGTCGCGAAATGTCCGGTCTGGACTCGGCATTTCGGAGAATCCAGGTGCCGTGTCCAGACCGTGTCTACGAAGGCCGCTACGGTCGGGCGATGTTGGCAAAGATGCGCTGGGTCACGACTCAGGCTACAGCAATCAACGGATTGCGATCGGCCGTAAGGCGAAGCCGGCGACGGTGCCTTTGATCTTGTTCGTCGTCGCGACGTAACAGAAGGTGTAGAGCTTCTCGCGGCTTAACGCCTCCAGGTTGTGGAACTCGCCGATGTGGACGCCTTGATCGACCAGAAGGTAACGGTGGACGGGGATCGGGGTACCGGAAGGGGCGGTCGGGGGGTTGACTTCAAGGCCGCTGGTGTCGGAGGCGATCAACATCGCGCCCTGGTCTTCGACCAGCCAACGGGCGGCGTCGAGGTTGATGCCGGCGGAGTCGTGCTCGGCGATCTTGGCGTGGTCTGCACCGTCGATCGACCAGTAGCGGGCGGTGCCCGTGCGGAGCAGGATCACGTCGCCCGGCTTCAGGGTCGTCTTCTGGTGAGCGAGGGTGGCCTGGAGATCTTCCGGGGTGATCGCGGTGTGGCCGGGGAGTGCGTCGACGCCCTTGAACGCGGCCACGTCGATCAGGACACCTCGCGCGAGAATCGGTGGGATGGTCGTCGAGTCGCACTTGCGAGGGCCGAAGTCGCCGCCCCAATCGGCCTCTTTGAAGCCGTTGTACCAGTGATAGTCTGAGCCGGCGGTGATATGGGCGAGGCCGTCGATCTGCGTAGCGACGTTGTCGCTGATGAAGAGCGCTGAGGAGTGCCAGAAAACCTTGTCAGGATTGATCGCGGCAGGAGGGGCGTCGGGATCTGCCTGTCGATCGATCCCCTCGGGCGAGCGGAAGCTCATGATCTCGCCGGGATTGTGGCCGGGCCATTTGAACGAGCGTCGGCTATAGGAAAGGCCCAGGTCGAACGTCTCGCCCTTAGTTGCCGAGGCCAACGCGGCGGCGCGGGTGGCGTCGGTCATGGCGTTGAGGCTGCCGATCTCGTCGTCCTTGCCCCAGATCCAGCCCCAGCCCTTACCCCTCTGCCAGCCAGGGGATGCGGGGGCCTTCTCCCCTTGCGTGGGAGCGGCAGATCCGCCCCGGCCGGAGACCAGCGCGACCGATGCCGCAACCAGTGTGATGAACATGGCGACCTTGACGGTTCGATTCTGAGACATTGTGAGGTCCTTCACTCAGAGGTATCGGCGGTCTCGAAAGCGACTCGCAAATGATCACTATCTGGAAACATGACGAACGCGTGTGTCGTATCGGTAGAAGTTCGCACTGTCGCAACCCAGCCGAGATGGCGTAGAGTTCACTCAGGGCGGGCCTGCGATCGATCGGCCTCTCGATCCAGTGAGATTTGTAATCCTGAGGGGATAAGAATGATTCCAGTCGTCGGCCCCATCCTCGCGACGCCCCCGATGAGCGACTCCCCGCGAGTGTTGGTCGTCGGTGCCGATGAGCCAGACCGCGCCCGCTTTCAGAAAACCCTGGGCGCGTTCGTTCTCGAATTCGCTGCGGACGACATTGATGCCGTGGCCAAACTCGCGGCGGGATCGTTTGACCTGATCTTACTGGACGGCGACGGGTCGCTCGCAACAATCCGCGAACAGTCGCAACTTGATGCGGCGGTTGTGGTCGTCACCGATGGCGCGGGGGTGTCGCACTCGGCCGACCTCGTGCGGCAGGGGGCGACGGCCGTGGCGACGAGGGACGACGTCGACTCGCCGAGGCTGGCGGTTTTCATGCAGGTCGCTCTCGAACGTCGGCGTCTCGATCGGCTCCGCGAGAGTGCCGAGACTGAGGCTCGGTCGCACAATGCGGATATGGAGGCTTCGCTTCGGCAGTTCCACGAGTCGCTCTCGCACCTCGTCCAAAACGAGAAGATGGCGAGTCTGGGCCAACTGGTCGCGGGTGTCGCTCATGAGATTAACAATCCGCTCGCCTTCGTCTCGAACAACCTCGCGGTTCTTGAACGAGACGTGCGTCACATCGCGACACTGATCGGCCTCTACCGTGCCCACCTCACCGATAACCTCCCGCGCGAGATCGTCGACTTCGAGACGGCGATTGACCTGCCCTACACTCTCACCAACTTCGATCGGCTGCTGAGGAGCTCGAAACAAGGACTGACCCGCGTCCGCGAGATCGTGAGCAATCTCCGCGATTTTTCCCGGCTCGACGAGGCTGAGATCAAGGATGTTGATCCGAACGAGATCATCCGCGACACCGTGGGGATCATGCGGTATTCGCTGCTCGAAAAGCACGTCGACCTTGAACTCGACCTTGCCGACCTGCCGCCGCTTAGCTGCAACCCCCGCAAGCTCAATCAGGTGGTGCTGAGCATCCTGCTCAATGCGGTGCAGGCGGTCGATACTGGGGGTTCGATCGCGGTTCGATCGCGGCTCGTGAACGATGGCGAAGAGATCCGCTTCGAGATCGCCGACAACGGCGCGGGAATTCCCGACGATGTGCTCGGACGGATCTTTGACCCCTTCTTCACGACGAAGCCGCAAGGCGTGGGGACAGGCCTCGGGCTCTGGGTGAGCTACAATATCGTCAAGGAGCACAGCGGCCGGATCGAGGTTGAGACCGAGATCGGTAAGGGAACGACCTTCGCGATCATCCTTCCTCTGAGCTATCCGCATTGAATTCCTGCCCGATGTCTTCACGCACGCCATCGGCACCTGACCAAATATTGCACTCGGTCCCCCGGCGGATTGCAACCTGATAGCGGCCCGCGTCGCGGTTTCGGCTGGATTGGGCCAGTGAGTGCTTCTGGGTCCCGACCTAGCCTACTCAGGAACATTTCTCGATTGGCCTAGGCTGGGTCGCGCCCCAGCTTCCATCTCTTGCCCACCGTCCCATCGCGACCGTAAGATCAGAGTGTCATCCCACGATCGCCCCCGGAGCTGCTGCCGATGTCCGAAGGGACCGCCACGCCGACCGCCGACTCGCCCGCATCGCCGACACAGCAGCATGGCCATCGACCCGCCTCGGGACTGGCACCGGCGAGCCTTGTCCCCGATACGGGCTGGCATTTCCTCCACGTCTTCTACAAAGTCGACCGCGCGGCGTTTGCCTGCCTTGGTGACGACCAGCGGGAGCAGGGTCGGCTCGAATTGATCGAGGCCCTCACTCGCCACGACGGCCAGGGTCCGGCCCAGATCCAGTGCTTCGCGATCCCCGGCCACAAGGCCGATTTCGGCTTCATGGCGGCCGGACCAGATCTCAAGGCGATCCACGCCGTCGAGGCCGCTATCGCCGCCTCGGCGCTCGGACCGGCGCTCGTGCCGAGCTATTCGTTCTACTCGATCACCGAAATCTCGGAATATGTTCCTGACGTGATGCAATACGGCGAGGTCCTCAAACGCGAAGGGGCTGACCCCGAAAGCCCGACTTTCAAGACGAAGATGAATGCCTACGAGCAGCGGCTCGGCCCGATGAACAAGCAGCGGCTCTATCCCGAGTTCCCCGACTGGCCCTGCCTCTGCTTCTATCCGATGAGCAAGATGCGCCAGGGAGACCAGAACTGGTATCTCCTGCCGTTCGAGACTCGCGCTGAGCTGATGGGCCAGCACGGTAAGAGTGGCATGAAGTTCGCGGGAAAGGTCACGCAGGTCATCACGGCGTCGACCGGCCTTGACGACTGGGAGTGGGGCGTTACCCTCTGGGCACGGAACCCGGCGTTCATCAAAGACATCGTCTACACCATGCGGTTCGACGAAAGCTCTGCGAAGTATGCTCTTTTCGGTGCGTTCTACTTTGGGTTCATCCTGACGCCGGCCGAACTGCTCGATACGATCAAGATCTAATCCGGACGCACTTACCTAAGGATCATGGCCAATGTGGACCTGCCCGAAGTGCCACGCGAAGGTTGACCCGTCGTTCGAGGTCTGCTGGCAGTGCGGGACGGCTGCCGACGGCACCGAAGACCTCAGCTTCGTCAAAGCGGACGACGCCGGGCCGATTGACGGACCCCCCGTGACTGAGGAGGGTCTCGCTAACCTCCCGCTTGTCGAGCAGACCACGCCTCCGAATCCGTGGGGGCCTGATGTCGAGCCGGTCGTCTGCTACACCGCCGAAGACCGGATCCAGGCTCACTTCCTGGCCGACGAGCTATCCAAGATCGGCATCCCCGCAGTCGCAGACAGCCACGAACCCAACGAGACGTTCGGCGGCATCAGTGCATTGCCTCGCGTCTGGGTCCGCACTGAAGATTTCCCCCGCGCCCGGGTCTGGCTCGACGGTTTCGAGTTGATCCACCGCGAACAGCACCCGGCCCGCGATGAATAACCCAAGTTTGGAGGCCCTGTTCATCCTGCATCAGGGCCTCCCACGGGGGGGGCCGGGCAGTGACGACTGCACGCGCGAGGCGCTCCGTCGCCTGCCGCCGCTCCCGCCCAACCCGGTCGTTTGTGACCTCGGCTGCGGCCCCGGTCGGCAGGCGTTGGTGCTTGCGCAAGAATTAAAGACGCCAATTATCGCCGTCGATCGCCATGCTCCCTTCCTCGAACAGCTCAAGCATAGCGCTGCGAGCGAAGGGCTCACTCCCTGGATCATTCCGCTGCTAGGTGATATCGGCTCGCTGGATATCGCACCCAAGTCGGTCGACCTGATCTGGTCGGAAGGAGCCGCGTATTATTTGGGTTTTGAGAACGCATTGCGGACCTGGCGAGCCTGGCTCGCGCCGAACGGCCTGATCGCCCTGACCGAATGCACCTGGCTGACCGAGACCCCGCACGAGGCTGCCAAGACCTTTTGGGACGCCGGTTATCCCGCAATGGGCACTCTCGACGAGAACCGCCGTCGCGCCGAACTTGCGGGCTTCGACGTTCTCGACACCTTTGTCCTCCCCGCCGACGCGTGGTGGGACGACTTTTACACACCGCTGATCGCCCGGATGGCCCTATTGCGTCCCACCGCCAGTCCTGATTTGATTTCCCTCCTTGACGAGATGGAACGCGAGATTGATCTATTTCGGCATTATGCTGAAATATATGGATATGTATTCTATCTCTTGAGAGCGACGCGGCCCCTCTAAAGTCGTAAGGGACGCGTTTTCATTCTCTCCAGGCTGGGTCCAGGTACAGCCTTCAGATGCTACAGACCCGACCGATAGACGTTGCTTGCGATCATTTGTTGAATTCTTGTGTGAAAATTAACAGGCATGCCTTTTCATTCTTGAAGACGAGTTAGACGACGGCTCACAAGTTTTTGTAACCAGATGATGATAAATGACAACGCGAGAGACTTGTTCGTTTACGGATGGGCACGCAGGACTGTCTGATTTAAATTTCAGACCGATTTCTGTTGCCAGCGTATTGCGTCATCAGCATGATGATAACTGCTCGTCCACAAAGGTCAATGTTCCACTTACGCGACCGCGAGCGGCCAGACTCAGAAAGATGTCCAATGAAACGATTAACGAGCTGGATGGTTTTTGGAGCGATATTCGTCGGTTCAGTGGTGGCTGCCACAGGCCAGGTGCAAGCAGGCCCGGTCGCTCACGGCTTCTCTAACTATGACGGTAACGAAACCCTGACCCTGAGGTATTCCAGCGGGCCGGTGGAGATCATCTCCACGAATGGCTCTCAGGGTTGGTGGAATACGACCAATGGACACAATGCCAGCATCACCAATTACATCGTCGGCGATATCAATGGAAACGGCTCCAACATGTACAACGACTTCTTCACGTTCAACGTCTCGTCCGCGATCGGTAAGACCTTGACCGGGGCCACGCTCAGCCTCACACAGTTCGGGAACAACGGAGATTCAACCTTCACGCTTTTCGACGTCTCGACCGATGCGGCCATGCTCAACGCCACGAGTGGACCCAACGCCGCAATTTTTGCCGACTTGTGCTCAGGTAACAGTTACGGCAGCTTCTCTGAGGGTGTCGGGACGAGCAAGAACGTCGGCGTTTACGCGTTGAACGGTCAATCGCTCATTGACATCAACAACGCGTCCAACGCGGGCCGACTGTTCTCGATCGGCGGGACGCTGAATCCGGAAATGACTGCTGTCCCTGAGCCTTCGACCATCGCTGCGGCCATTTTCGGTTTGATCACCGGTGCAATGGTGTTGTACCGCCGCCGCAATGTCAGGATTGCCGCCTAAGAGCATGTTGAAACGATGTCGGTGAACTGTCCCCGCCTAAGTGGCGCGTTACTCGTCCGCGTTGTGCGTTGAAAGCCACCCTAAGTTGGTTCTCTATTCAACCGCTCAAGATTGCGCGGAATGACGGGACGAACCTCCCTCTGACTTCGATCATATACCTCAGAACGTGTCGCGCGTTTCGCACGCACTCACTGAGGAGCATCGACGATGTCCACCCTGAAGCAGATCGAAGCGAATCGGCAGAACGCCCAGAAGTCGACCGGGCCAAAGTCGGACGAGGGGAAGGCGATCGCTCGTCTCAACGCCGTGACCCACGGGCTGGCGGCCATCCTCCCCGAGGCCGTGGCAAGGGTCGAAGACCACGCGGATATCGAGCAACGTAAGACCCGGTGGCGCAACGAGCTGCGGCCCAACGGCGAACAGCAAGAGGGGCTCGTCGACACACTCGCCGTCGAGGCGATCCGGGCTGAGAGGTGTCGAGCGGTCTATTTTGCTCATTGCTCGCAGCATGGCCTTCGTGCGCGGGAATTGTGGGATACCGACCGCCGGGATGAGGCCGAGACACTGGCCCTCGGCCTTGCGAAAGACCCGCGCGTCGTTGCCACGCGGCTTGAAAAGACGCCCCACGGCTGCGACGTAAAGCTCGAACTCTGGGCCGGCCTCTCCGCCAGTCTCGACCGCCACCGGACCTGGACCGACCCCCAGCGCTCACTTGCTCTCGACCTGCTCGGAGTCCACCCCCACCTCCGCGACGCCGAGACCGCGATCGACCCGGCCAACGGCGACGTCTATGAGGCCCGCAGCAAAGTCGTTGCCCGAGAGGTTGATCGGCTGACCGTCGCCCGCGTTTTGACGGTAAACTCCGACCAATCCGAGCGAGAGCTGGCCGCGCAAACCTACGGGGCCGAGTTCACCAAGCAAGGCCAACTGATCGACCGCTATGAGCGGAACTCGGTCCGTCGCTATCAGTGGGCCTGGAAGACGCTGATGGGACTGAAGCGCTCCGACGCCCTGCCTCAGCAACCGATCTCACAAATCAACGCGCCGACCCCGACCTGCCCCGAACCGGCGGCCATCAGGCTGCCCGCCCCGGTTATCGTTGAGCCAGCAAAGATGGAGATCGTCTTCGTCCGAGAGCGCTGCGAGGCCCCTCCCGTCGGCTTTAATCGCAAGCAGCGCAAGACCCTGGCCGCCTTGCAACGCCGGGCCTGATCGCAGCTCGATCACGACTCGATCTCGTCCCGATGGTCTCCAACGGGATCTGCCGAGGCCGCGTCGCGTCCATCCCGAGCCCTCAACGTGTCCAAACGGACTCGGAGCGTCACGACGCTTGAGTCCCGCGACGAATCACTCTCCTTGGAGTTAGCCGATTGGCCCCGATTCCTGATCTGCGAAGCCGTCTTGGGCTGGTCATCGCCCACAGCGAGATCGACGCATCGGGGCTTGAGCATCCTAACTCCCCAGCGCAGAACGAACCCATTTTCTCTTGAGAACGAGCGATCGATTTGGGTGGCCCCGATTCCTGACCCGAGGAGATGAGGCGAGCGGATATGGCGAATCACCGATTCAAGAACCGGTGCCACCTGACATCATCTTAACGATCTCTGACTCTGCAATCCTCTTGAAATCGCCGTCCGGGTCGTTGGTTTCACACCCTCGTGGGCGTAACAATCAGGTGCGGGCCGGCTCCTCTCAATGAGAGTCGGAACCGATCAAGGGGATCTGATGAGCATCAATTTAGCGGTTCTCGTCGCACGCCCGTCCCGTGGGCGTTTCGTCTTCTGTTCGACCCTGATTGTCGTTGCGGTCGTCGCGTTCTTCCTCATCCCGCATTCCGCGTTGAAGGCTGTCCCCGATCGGCCTAGGAAAGTCCAGGAGTTTCGCCGGGCACCGAGGTTCTCGGGAAAGTCGATCCCCGACCCGCCGCACCAGGGACAGCCCTGGACGCCCCCCGCGACGAGGCTGCCGAAGTTCCTCATCACCGCGACGGCAATCCTCTTTGATCAAGGAGTCGCCGACCCTCGGGGCTGTGAGTATCGCGATGTCGAGATCAGCCTCGGCTCAATTATGTCGGCTCGGGGATTCGTGCTGCCCGCCCGCAATGACGTGACGGGCCGCCCGAAACTGCTCGAAAATGGGTTTTTCGAGGCGTTGGGGCCTCTGCTCGATCATCCCGATCGCCCGGCGATGACCTCCGCCGCGCGATGGCTCTTCAACGACCCGAAGTCTCCCTGGGTGCCGCTGCTCTATGAGGCGCGGGGTAAGCCCCGGCCCTTCTATCCCAACCTCTTCGATTCGCCGCTGATAGCCGTCGCTGGTTTCCAGGAGGCCGTGATCCGCGGTCTCGCCGATAAGGCCCCGCTCGGCACGGTCGAACGGCTCGCCGATCAATCCACTCGTTTCCGGTTCAAGGGGTCCAATGAGAACTCCTACTCCTCTGTGAACGTCGATTTCGACGGGGCGGTGCTCGGCGTCGTCGTGCCGGTCCGGTCGTGCGACTATCTCGCTGCCGCAGTCTCGGAACTCGAAGGCTGTCCCCGGCTCAGCCTCTTCTGGCCCGAAGCACGCCGCGACGAGGATATTACGGCGATCGTCGCCCACCTGAAGCGATTCGATAACCGTTATACGTGGAGGGTCGGTCAGGGCGTTAACCACTTCCCCAGCCCGAAAGCCCACGTCAAATTCCCGATCCTGGGCAGGCCCGCGACCCTCGCCGACGTCGCCTCGGACCGGGCGATCTTGTCCCTGGAAGGGAAGGGCGAGACGCGACTGGTTCGCCTGCCGGGCTTCCCGCAATCGGCCCGGTGGAGTGCCCTGATCCCGACCCCGCCCGGTCCGCCCGATCGGGATGCCGACGCTCATCGTTATCACGATACCTTGGGATTCGTCTGGCAGGCCGAGGAGGTCTGCAAGGGCGACGGCTGGGAACGCGTCTACGGCTTCGTCGGCCACAACGTCATCGGACGCGCCCCGGCCTCGGAGATCGAATTCCCCAACGCAACCGGGGATTGGTCGGGCCTGTACGGCGGACTCGACGCTCGGGCCGAGCGTGTCGCGAACGGCAAAGGTCTGGTCAAGATCGCGGTCCACGTCCGCAACCAACTCGGGCTGCCCCGGATCTGCCCGACCGAATTCCTCCAGGTCGCCGCCGACGGCAAGCCTGCGTTGAGGAACGGGATCAGCCTCTCGCTCTGGCGACCGTCAACACGCCCCCCGAGGGCAATGGGTTCGGCGCAACGTCCCGAAGAACCGATCGAGCCAAAGCGGGTCGCGACGTTCACACCTGGCGATGGCTCACGGTCGCTGGAGACACTCGAAGCCTTCGAAGCGACGCAGATCGACCTCAACGACTGGTTCGACCTGGCCCATCCCGGCAAGTATCGCCTCATGGTGCGGTTTTCCGCCGAGAGCGGCCTCGGCGAGGGTGCGGTCAGAGGGCTCGAATTTCGCGGCGGCGGCGGGGAATGAGGCCCGTCGAGGGGTCTAGATCCTGACTCGGGAGATTGAGTCCAGTCCCGGTCCAGCGCGGTTCGAGTCTGCCCGTAGCGGCGACTTGATTCCGCCTCGCTCGTACTCAGAAAATCTATAAGTCAAGGCAGGTCAAGGAGGTACGTCTTTTCGTCCGACCCGGTGACAGCGACTCGTTTGCCGTCTGGGCTGAGGGCGAGGCTTGAGCAGATGACGCCGGGGGCGACTTTCTGGTGGAAGATCGGCTTGCCGGTCTCGACGTCCCAGAGGAAGAGGTTGCCGCCGTAGCCGATCGAGGCGAGTCGCTTGCCGTCGGGGGTGAAGGCGAGGGCGTACACGTCGTCGGGGTGGCCCGACAGGACGCGGACCTCTTTGCCATCGGCGACGTTCCAGAGCCGGACTGTCTTGTCGATCGAGCCGCTGGCGATCATCGCGTGGCCGGGGCGGAACGCGAGGCAATAGACCGCAGCGCCGTGGCCTTCGCCCTTGCGGATCTCTTTGCCATCGGCGGGGTTCCAGTACTTGATCGCCTTGTCGTCGCCGGCCGTGATGAGCAGGTCGCCCTTGGGATGAATCAGAACGGCGTAGACCGAGGCGGTGTGCGCCTTCTCGATCGAGCGAGTCTGCGACCCCTTGGCCACGTCCCAGATCCTCACCGAGGCGTCCCCCGCGCCGGTGACGGCCTGGGTGCCATCGGCCGACCAGGCGACGCAATAGACCTGCGACGAGTGGCCGGTCAACGCCTTTGACCCTCCGGCCGAGAGCGGCCAGACTTTCACCTGCCCATCAGTCGACGCCGTGACGAGTGTCGATCCGTCGAGGCCGATCGAGATCGCCCGCACTGCACCAGTGCCCGGAATGGACTGTCGTTCGGCCTTGGCAGGGTCAGTCGCGGTCAGGTCGAAGGCCCGCGCAGATCCGTCGGCAAGGCCAACGGCGAGAGCCTTGGCGTCAGGCGAACTCGCGACGGAGTCGACACCTGTCGGCAGGCTGTACGTCAGCTTCGGCTTGCCGTCGACGAGGGTCCAGGTGCGGGCAGTCTTATCGAGCGACCCCGTGACGACGGTCAGGCCGTCCTTGGAGATCGCGACTGCCCGGACGACGTCGGTGTGCCCGGCAAGCTGGCGGAGTTCCTTGCCCGTCGCCACGTCAAAGACGCGGGCCGTCTTATCGGTCGAAACGGTGACGATCTGAGTGCCGTTAGGGACGATTGCCACGGCGTTGATCGGTCCGGTATGGCCTTCAAAGGTGCGGACGGCGGCGGGGGTCCAGACGGTCGCTCCCTTGCCCTCGGCCGTTCCAAGCAGGATGAGGCCCTTCCCTCCCGAAGCGAATCCGACACCCTTCAAGCCCGTCCCAAGGCTCGCGAGAGATTGCAGCGGCCGGGCATGGATCGACTCCGAAAGCACAGCCGATCCATCGGCCGAGACCGAGGCGATACGGCTATCGTCAGGGGAGAAGGCGAGCGCGGTCACGGGACCGGGCTGGGCTGAGGCCCCCGCGCGGTCGGCCGATTTTTCCACGCTCCAGAGCCGGATCGTGGCGTCGGCCGACCCGGTGCCGATCGTCTTGCCGTCGTGCGAGACCGCAACGGAGAGAACCGGCTTGGTATGACCAGCGACGTCGTTCAACGACTTCCCTTGCGAGACACTCCAGACCTTGGCCAGCCCGTCGGACCCAGCCGAGACGATCCGGTCGTCGTCTTTGGGGAAGAAGGCGAGGGCGTTGATCCGTCCCTTATGCCCCTTCAGTTCCTTGACAAGCTTACCGTCGCCGACTCCATAGACGTGGATCGATCCGTCCTCACCACCGATGGCCACCTGTCCGCCGTCGGCTCGGAGGGCGATTGAGGCGGCGGGGGCGTCGGCGATCTTTCGCAATTCCTTGCCGTCAGCCACTTCGTAAAGTCGAATCGACTTGTCCGCATAAGACGCCGCGATCCGTGAGCCGACGCCGTTGAGGGTGAGTGCGATCGGGGCTGAGGGGAGGTCTTTGGCCTGTCCGATAACCGCGCCTGTGGTCGAGTCACGGACCTGGATCGACTCCTTGCCGGTTGCCGACGCGAACCGGGCCTGGTCTCCCGAGACGGCGAAAAGGTCGGCCTTCACTTCGATCGCGCGGGGGGCGACGAGGGGGAGCGACCAGAGCCGGGCGAGTCCGTCGGAACCGGCCGAGATTATCCCCTGGCCGTTGGGCAGATAGGCCAGCCCCAGCACGGTATCGGCGGGCTGGTCGATCTGGCCTTGCGACGCACCATCAACGGGGTTGTGGAACCGGATCAGGCTGGCCTTGTCGCCGGTCGCGACCTGCCCCGAGTCGCCCCGCCAGGCGACAGACTCGAAGTCGGCCATCGGCGAACTGATCGTGCGGA
This sequence comes from Isosphaeraceae bacterium, assembly GCA_025356435.1. Lineage (GTDB taxonomy): Bacteria > Planctomycetota > Planctomycetia > Isosphaerales > Isosphaeraceae > CAMFLR01. The sequence continues at coordinate 12,030 of JANXSY010000037.1, forward strand.
TGGCCTTGCCCTCGGCGAGGTCCCAGATCGTCACCGCCTTCCCGCTCGCGGCGAGGGCCTGCTTGCCGTCAGGCCGGAGGGCGAGGGCGTGGACGGCGGCGGGGTTGGCGAGGGTCTTGGTCGGGACCGACGCCCCAGGCATCTCCCAGACGCGTGCCGACTTGTCGAGGCTTCCCGACAAGATCCGCTTGCCCGCCGGGTCGACCGCGACGCAGAGAACGAGGCCGGTATGCCCTTCAAGCGTCTTGAGCGGCTTGCGGGTGGCAGCATCCCAGACCTTGATCGTCGAGTCGAACGACCCGGTGATGAGCTTCGACCCGTCAGGCGTCCAGGCGACCGAATAGACCGCAGCGGTGTGGCCGTCGAGGGTGCCGACCACCTTCGCCTTGATCGCATCGTCGGCCAGGGCGAGGCCGGTCGTCGCGAGTGTCGCGGCGATCGCGACGGCCAGGCGGCCGATCTGGGTGCGGTCGGATCTCATTGGGGCGGCTCCCTGGGTGGCACTGCGGGTCGGGCTGAAATGTTAAACATAGACGGAGCAGGCTGACGGTGCAAGGCCGCGAGTGTCGCTCTCGGTTCCGTCTACGTTGCAAAGCGTCCGTCTCTCGTTCGACGCAGCAGATTCACGGAGTATCCCCCTTGAGGTGCTCATCGAACATTGTTGAACCGACTGCCGGCAGGCGGGTAGCCGATTTCTCCTCGGGCGCGTGCGGTCCCCTGGCAAAAGGTGTGGACCTTGGCGGCCGGATTGGCGATCGTCCACCGCGAGTCCATTGCGCCGACCTGGCTGACGAACACCTTCACGCGGGGGTCACGCGCGGCGACGTAGATCACATGGCCGCCGGAGAGTGACGATCCCCAGAGGCCGATCCGTTTCGGGTCGCGTTCATGATGTCGGCCGTCTGATCGATCGGGTCGACGACATCCCTTTGTGGCGTGGATCGAGCCAAAGTGGTCTTGGGAGGCCGGCGGGATGTCAACCAGGCAGTCGCTATAACCGCCCCATCGAGGTCGCGTCAGTGATGATCGCCGAGTTGTCGACTACGGCCGCTTCATCCTCATTATGATACGATAGAGACGAGTTACGACCTGCCGACATGGGCGATCGGATCACCGAGCCGTCGCAAGAGGAAAGTCCAAATGGCCCGCTTTGAAGGTGATTATTCGGCCCCTGAAGGTCGGTTTGCGGTCGTGGTCGCGCGGTTCAACGAGACGGTCACGCGGGCCTTGCTCGCCGGCTGCATCGACTCGTTCGTCCGGCATGGCGTGGCCGAGGATCGGATCGACGTGGCCTGGGTGCCAGGGTCGTTCGAGGTTCCGCTCGTCGCGAGAAAGCTCGCTGAGACCGGGGGCTATTCCGCCGTGATTTGCCTCGGTTGCGTGATCCGGGGCGAGACCAGTCACTATGACCACGTCGCTGGCCAGGCGGCGTCAGGGGTGATGCAGGCGAGCGTCGCGACCGGCGTCCCCGTCATCTTTGGCATCCTCACCACCGAGACCGTCGACCAGGCTCTCAATCGGTCCGGCCTCAAAGGCGGCAACAAGGGCGGCGAGGCCGCGATGGCAGCCATCGAAATGGTCAACCTGCTCTCGCAGATCGGCGGGGGAGTGACATATCCAACGCGATTTGTGTAAACTTGTCCACAGGATGAATATTCCCCTCGCGATCGCGAAGAACTCCTGAGCAGCCCGCCGACCGATCGCGTTGAGGAGGTGAGACGTGTCCATTCCCCGCAGGCGAATCGACGAAATCACGGGAGCGGTCTTCCTGATCGGCCTGGGGTGTCTGTTTTACTTCGGGTTTTGGCCTGGAATCTTGTTCCTCGTCGGCGGGGTTATGATCGTCAGGGGCCTGGTCGAAAACCGCGAATGGCGGTCATTTCAGGGTGCGGCGTGGGTCATTGCGGTCGGGATCTGGTCGCTGCTGGCCTGGAACGTCGGGGCGCTGCTGATCCTCGCCGGTATCGTCATGCTGATCCCCGTCGTGTTTCAGCGTGGACCGAACTTTGCCAAGCCCAAATCGCCCTCCGATCATTACTTCGACTGACGCCTCGACCGGGACGGATTCCGACCTGATGAGCCGCACGAACCTGCTGCCGCAATCGTTCTGGTTCCGACTCGCACTCCCGTGCCGTCGCGTCGATGCTCTGCCCCGAGCCAAAGGCCGGCTGCTCGACCTGCCTGACTCCTGCACTCTGCCCGATATTTCAACCCTCGAAGGGTCGCCGTCATGGGCCTCCGTCCGCGCGGCGTGGAACCCGTCGGGCCTGGCGATTGCGGTCGAAGTGACCGGCAAGCTTGGCCCGATCACGCGTGACCCGCTCGGCACCTCAGCCGGCGAGGGTCTGCAACTCTGGATCGACACCCGCGATACCCGCACGATTCACCGCGCGACCCGGTTCTGCCATAAATTCAGCTTTACGCTCAAGCCATCGTCGCTCTCTTTGGGTGTCGTCGTGGCCCAGAAACCGATCGCGCGTGCCCTGGCCGACGCCCCGATGGCCGACCTCGACACAATCACCGTCCGCGCCGACCTGATCCGGGGTGGGTGGCGGATTGAGGCCTTCCTGCCGGCCGGGACGTTGAACGGGTTTGATCCCGAGTCGAATCGTCGGCTGGGGTTTTCCTACCAGGTGACGGACCTCGAACGCGAAGACCGATTCCTCACTGTGGGACGTGACTTCCCGATCGGTGAAGACCCGAGTCTCTGGGCGACACTGGAAATGGTCGACCCCTGAGCGGCGCTTCGTTAAGATAAGGTTTGGACGCCCATCTCGCGCGGCAGGATTCGGCCGCGATCGTCACGTTTCGAAACGAATGGACTGGACCCCCGACGATGTCCGACTTCACCAGGCCGAACGCAATTGACGCCCAGATCGACGCCGCGCTGAGGACCGCCACGCGCGAGCCGCTCACGCAACCGGGCGAGGTCTCCTTCAAGCGTCAGTCGGACCCCGACCTCGAAGCTGAGCTCGAGGCCGCGATGGCCGGCTTCGACGCCGACACCCTCTATCCCGGCAACGCCGGTGCTCGCTCACGAGCGACTGACCGGGAGCATGTGCCCAAGGGAGGCGTCGGCCAGGAGTCTCGGAAAGGCCCGCAGCAAGGCAAAGTGATCGCCATCCGAGGCAAGAGCGTCTTCGTCGACCTCGGCACCAAGAGCGAGGGCGTTGTCCCGGTCGACCAGTTCGGCGAGGCGATTCCCGCCCCCGGCGACATGATCGAGGTCCGGGTCGACCACTTTGACACCGCTGAGGGCCTGCTGATCCTTAGCCTCAAGGGCGCGGCGGTCGAGGCAAACTGGGAGAATCTGAGGAAGGGCCTGATCGTCGAGGCCCGCGTCACCAAGGTGAATAAAGGTGGCCTTGACGTCGAGGTCGATGGCATTCGCGGCTTCCTCCCGATCGGCCAGATCGACATCAACCGGGTGGAAGACGCCTCGATCTACGTAACGCATAAGTTCCGGGTGGTCGTCACCGAGGTCAACTCCCGCGAGAAGAACCTCGTTGTCTCGCGTCGAGACTTGCTCGAACAGGAGCGTGCCGAGGCCCGCGAGAAGACCTGGAAGGAACTTGAAGAGGGTCAGGTTCGAACGGGCGTGATCCGCTCGGTCAAAGACTTCGGCGCGTTCGTTGACCTTGGCGGCGTTGACGGCCTGCTCCACATTGGCGACATGAGCTGGACCCGCCTCAAGGACGTCGGCGATACCGTCAAGCCGGGCCAGCAGGTTGAGGTCAAGATCCTCAGGATTGACCGCACGACCCAGAAGGTGAGCCTCGGCCTCAAGCAGCTCACGCCCAGCCCGTGGGACCTCGTCGAAGACAAATACGAGCGAGGCCAGAGCTATACGGGCCGGGTCACCCGCCTCATGGAGTTCGGCGCGTTCGTCGAGCTGGAGCCGGGTATCGAAGGCTTGATTCACATCTCCGAGCTCTCGCCCAGCCGCGTCAGGCGTGTGACGGACATCGTCAAGCCCGAGCAGGTTGTCGAGGTCCGCATCCTCAAGATCGAGCCCGAACTCAAGAAGATCAGCCTGAGCATCAAGCCGCTCCCGAACGCAGCGCCCGAGCCGGTCGAGGAAGAGGAAGACGACACCCCGCTCCCGCCCAAGCCCGAGCGGAAAATTCCCCTCAAGGGTGGCCTTGGCAACGATCCCAACCCCTTCGGTCGCAGTCCGACTGCCTGACGAGATTGTGAAGACAAACCAGGCCCATCCGTCACCGCGAAGGGTACGGATGGGCCTCAAATTTTCGAAACCCGCGACGATCAATTTCGGATAACTCCGGGATCGGATTTCGTACCTCCCCTCTACGCGCAAGGCCGTCTGGTCCGCTCGTGACCGGCCAACGCGGATCGTTACTAAAGAGGGAGCAGATCTCTCGGACAGAGCAAGGCTCATGTCGCGAACTGGATGATTTGAGGGAGGCGCAGACTCTAGGCATTGCTCTCAGAGAGGAGGGCGACAAATGAGCATGCGATCCCGGTCGTAGGCAATCGAGCAAACGCGGGGATGGGATCGACGTCGTTGCTTCGTCCGATTTGAACGACTATCCTATGACCAAAGAGGAATGAGACTTCCGCGCCCCGGCGATCGGGTCGCATGATCTTCCCGTCTTCAAGCTGGTCCCCCCCCATGCCGGAAGATTTGTCGAATCCAATCAATGACTCCGATTCAGCGAAGACGCCCATCGCCTCCGAGTCGGCACGGAGCGCCTCGAAACGGCTGAGCGTCGGCATGCCTCCCGTGAAACAGGATTACCGTCCGAGGCATCAGCTCGGCAGCGGCAGCTTTGGAGAGGTCTGGCTCGTCGAGGAATGGGTCAACGGCAAATGTCTACGACTTTTGGCCGTGAAGTTCCTCCATCCCGGCCACGCGGGAGCGTTAACCGAGCTGTTCGATGAGGTCGAAAAGCTCGTCCCGCTAATCCGTGAGCGTGGGATCGTCCACATCCATCACTTTGATATCGAGAACGAACGCCCTTATTTCTCGATGGACTACGCGGCGGAAGGGTCGCTCGCAAAGCTCATCGCGAGCCAGGACGACAAGCGACTCCCGGTCTCCCATGCCCTCACCATCTTTCGCCGAATCGTCGAGGCAATCGCGGCCGTGCATCGCAAGGGTATCATCCATTGCGACCTCAAACCCGAGAACGTCCTGCTCGATGAAGACTTCCAGCCGATGGTCGCCGACTTCGGCCAGGCTCGTCTGAAGGGGAAAGGCCCGCCCAACACCGGCAGTTGGTATTACATGGCACCCGAGCAGATGGAGGCTTACGGACGGAACGCCGAGACCTCATGCGATGTCTACGCGTTGGGGGCGATCTTCTACAAAATGGTCACGGGCAATGAGCCGCGAGCCAACGCCGCGACACATGAAAGTATCAGCGCACAGATGAGCGTGCGTGAGAAGCTTGATCGTCACCGCAAGTCAATCCTTGCCGCGCCCAAGCCCGTCGATCATCATTCCCTGGTGGGGATCGACGTGCCACTAAGGTCAATCATCGACCGTTGTCTTGAAACCGAGCAAGGCTACCGTTTCGTTGACGGGAACGCCCTGATCGCTGCTCTTGATAAGCGGGATCGGATCTTTGAGAAGCGGAAGAAAATCGGGCTGGGGCTCATCTCTACGACGTTGGTGATGATCCTACTCATAATCTTGCTCGTCACGTATTTGCCTTCTCTGTTTCATGATAGCGCCAGATATGTGATCGACGCTGCGCGGGACCGCGATGCAATTGCCGCGACACTTGCAGGCGATATCGTCGATGATGGCCTGCAAGACAAGTTGGTCCTCGTTCGGAAATGGGCGGACGATCCGGTGCTGAGGGAGGCCTTCGGCAAAGCGATAGAGAGACCGGGAGGCAATGCGTCTCTTAAAGCCAAGATCGTGGAGCTTCTGATCGAGAACCGGACCTTTGGATTGAATGTTACCGACATCAAGATCATGTCGGCCTCGGCCTATAGCCACGTCGGTCTTGAACTCGCGGTGGTCACGAATCAGAACGAGTCGAGACCCGAAGCGGTCGACGTGCGTGAGGAATACGACGGATTATTGTGGAACTGGCGAGGGTGGTTCAATGAGGTGGGCTCCGATCAGGTTCCGCGAGAGACACCCTATGAGCCGATCAAGGAACCTTCGATTTCCGCCCCTTATTGGAAGGTCAAACCGGGAAAGCCTGAGGTGCCGGAGCATGCCATCGCCTTTAGCGCCCCGATCGTTCCGCCGGACGGCAACACCGAAGCCCGTGGCGTGCTGGTCATCACGGTCCTGATCAATCCCCTCTTCAGATGGTCGGAAGACCCGATCATCAATGCTCATGGCCTGATTGCCATCGTTGACAAGCAGATGAACGTCGTCCTTCATAAATATCTCAATCCGGTACTGCCTTCCTACCTGCCGGACAGATTTCCGTTCCTCGACATGGAGGGGAAAATTGAGCGACGTCTTGTGAAGACGGCCAACCTTCGCGTCAATCGCAACACGCCTTTTGAGGCATACAGAGAGCTGCTCGCCCCCAAGGCGAACGCGCGTGGCGTGGGTGCGATAACGCGCTTGAAAAATACGATCTCTCGCGACAACTACAATCCCGAATTCGCCGACCCGATTGAAGGTCCCCACGGCAAACAGACCTATCTGGCGAGCTTTTTTCAACTCCCGACATCGAGATGGTGGGTCATCGTTCAAAACTCTGACGCTCTCAAGAACTTTTACGCGTTCCAACGAAAATCGTACTGGTTCTGCGGTTCGAGCTACCTGATTTGCCTCGCGGTCGTCATCGGATTCTGGTCGATTACCATCCTTCGTCTACGTCGAGAGGAGCGGTTCACCGATGGCTAAGCTTGCCGCGTTGCAGGTCGAGACACCGGGGCACGACCCTGTGTTGCGGTGGGAGAAGGAATTCACGTCCGACGCTCCTGTGCTTCTCGGCCGGACCGATAAGAGCGAGTGGGTCGCGGGCTGGGAGTTGAACCTCTCGCGGAGGCACGCCCAGCTTGAATTCGAGCCCGGCAAGCTCTCCGTCGAGGTCCTCGCGGATGCCACGAATCCGCTTGATTTCCGCGGCAAGTCGTATCCCGCCGGGTCAAAATTCATTGTTCACCCCGGCGAGCGATTCACAGTCAATCTGACCCTCTTCGAGTTCCGCGACGAACGGCCTACGATTGCGCTCGACGGGCCGACCCCGACCGAGTCGAAGACAGTGCGGGCGATCAAGCTCGACGCCGTGTCTTACGTCGACGCCGATAAGCGGATCGACGCCCTCGCCGACTTCCATGCCGCGATCCGGGACGCCAACGACCCCGAGGCAATCCATACCGAAGTCCTCAAAATTCTGCTCAAAGGCATCCGGTTGGCCGAGGCCGTCGCCCTCGTCTCGATGCCCCCGCGTGACGCTGGGTCCAGTGAGGTCGCGGTGCTCGGGGCTGAATTCCGCAAGACAGTGACGACCGACTTCCAGCCCAGCCGCAAGCTAATTGTCGAGTCGATTCACCTTCAGAAAGAGCCGGTCATCCACACTTGGGATCCCACGGGATCGGGTCTGCTCACGCCCTCATCCGTTAACGAGCCGGGTAGTGCGGTCAACCACTTCGATTGGGCGTTCTGCGTGCCAATCCCGCAGGTCAGCGGCGATCGTATCGGCCTTTATGTGACCGGTAATTCGCCATCGCACCTCAAGAACACCGAGATGGAGGAGGACGATCGGATCGAGCGCGACCTGAAGTTTGCCGACCTTGTGGGCAAGGTTTACGCCTCGCATCGCCGGGTTGCCGGTCTTCAGAAGCGAAACGACGCGCTCGGGCGGTTCCTCTCGCGGTCGGTCCACCAGGCGCTGGCACGTGAAGACATTAACCAGGTCCTCCGCGAGCGCGAGGCCACTGTCACCGTCCTCTTCTGCGACCTTCGGGGCTCGTGCCGGATCTCTGAGGAGAGTCAGGACGACCTCACTGGCCTCTGGGCACGAATCAGCGGCGCTCTCAGCCTGATGACCGGCGGGATCATCGACCAGGACGGCGTAATCGGCGACTTCCAGGGTGACGCCGCGATGGGTTTCTGGGGCTGGCCGCAGCTCGACGTGCCCGATCAGGTCGAGCGGGCCGCCCGCGCTGCGATCGCGATTCGTCGAACCTTCCTGAAGGCCAGCAAAGAGGAAGGTCACCCCCTCTCCGGCTTCACCTGCGGGATCGGGATCGCCCACGGCCGCGCGATCGCCGGAGCGCTCGGCACCTCCGAACAGTTCAAGATCAGTGTGTATGGGCCACCAGTCAACCTCGCGTCCCGACTCGAATCGCTCACCAAGGTCTTCGACGTTCCGATCCTCGTCGACGAAGCCTCCGCCGCCAAACTTGCCAAGACCGCGCATTCGTGTCGGCCTCTCGCCAAGATCCAGCCTTATGGCATGATCCACCCCCTCACCGTCCATGCGCTCTCTGAGACGAACCTTGGCATGGCCGACGACGAGCGTGACGATTACGAGGCCGGCTATAATCACTTTCTCTCGCGCAACTGGGAGGGTGCCCGCAAGCGACTCGCCAAGCTCCCACGTGACGGTTCGAGCCGGCTTCTCCTGAAGACGATGGAAGAGCACGGAGGCACCGCACCGACAGACTGGGATGGCGTGATTGTCCTGAAGTCGAAGTAAGGGGACCGTGATGATTAAGCTCGTACTGATCCTCGTCTCGCTCGCGATGGCCCCGATGCCTCCCTCGCTTGACGAGAAGGTCGTCGCATTCGCGCGGTCCAAGCTCGGGCAGAAAGTCGGCGACGGCCAGTGCTCCGCGCTCGCCTCCGAGGCGCTTCGTGCGGCCGGAGCGAGGCCTCGGGGCGAAGAAGTGAAGGCGATTGCCGACGTCCGGCCCGGCGATGTCCTCCAGTTCGAGAATGTCGTCTTCATCCAGCGGCGAGTGCGGGCCGACGGTGTCAGGATCAAACAGACTCTCAAGTCTCCCAAGCATTTTGCCGTCGTCTCGGCCGTCCAAGGCGTTGGGAAAGACCTGGAATTAACGGTCCTCCATCAGAACGCCGGATTCCGTGGAACCGACGAAGAGGCGAAGAAAGTCGTCCAGGAGTGGTCGTTCACTCTAGGTGAGAAAAAGGCGGGAGTCCTCAAAGCGTTCCGACCCGTGGCCGCCAACTTCGATCAATTGGATGGAGGCGACCGTTGATTCTTTAATGCATTTCATTCTTCCGAAAGAATGGTCAAGATAGCTTTTTGAAATATCGTTCGTCATCGATGCCGCGATGCCGCGTCGGTCGAATCGACAGAGTCGCCGCCATCTCTCCGCACCGAGGGATCGGATTGAGATGGCGTCAAAGATGGTCATAGGAGCGATCTACGATGAATCCGACTTTGGTCAAACGGTATGAATCACGGCGAAATCGGTCTGTAGGAGGCGGAGGCCGGGCATTCCCGGCGTGTGTGGAATCGCTCGAGGCCCGCTGCTTGTTAGCGGTCATGGCCTCGAATAGCTTCGGTTTGAATCCGACCACACATCAGGTCGATATCCCGGCGATCCAACCCGTGCCGGACGACCCGTTCAATGTGGCAAATGATTCTTATGTCCACAATTTTTCGCTTACGCTCCAAGACGGCCTCGCCGGGAATCCGAGCACCAACGCGAATGGTCTTGAGACCGCGTCGGTCAACGCCTCGCAGATCGTCAGTTCGATGGTCCACGTCACGCTGAATGGGGTCGTCCACGGTCCATACATGATTAGTTTTCTCCACCACGTGATCCAGGTCGAGATCGTCGTCACCAAGGCCGGTACGAACGATCTGGTCGCAATGGTCGACGTCACGCATGCGACGGACTTGAATTCTTACGATGCCAATTCACCCGATAAAAATAAGATGCGAGACACCGTGACCTTCTCCGGGGCGGTTGACCTGCCAGTCGCAGACGCATCCGATATCGTTAGCGTCAAATTCACGAACAAGACCAACGGCAACCATTTCTTGCTGATGCCTTTCTTCGCCTTGACCGTCGATACCACGGCCCCCGTCGTCACGGGCGTGACCCAGTTCAGCGGCACGCGCACCGTTCCCGTCGATAGCGTCACCGTCAACCTCAACGATGCAATCAGCACCTTCGACACCTCCGCCGTCACACTCACACGAGACGGCACCGACGTTCCGCTCTCGGGCCTGACCACAACGGCGACCGATCCGTCCAATATAAATTTCAGCATATCTGGCCTGACAGCGTTCACATCAATCTCGGGCCAGCACCACTATGTTCTCTCGGTCGACTCAACCAAACTTAGAGACGATGCCGGCAATCAAGTCGCCACGCCCACTTCGAGCACAGCGGCGTTTGACGTGTCGATCGCCGGACCGACCGCCGTCGTCACCGGGCCGATGACCCCGCGCAACACGCCGGTCCCGAGCATCGCGGTCACATTTTCGAAGCCGATCGACCCCGCCACGTTCACCAATGCTGCGCTGGGGCTCACGCTCGACGGGATGACAGTCTCGTTGCCCGGCACCGTCTTGGAAAAGGCCGTTGGCGGGTCGTCGACAGACTTCACGATCGACGGGCTCGACCTGCCAACGACCGCGCAAGGGACCTATGTCCTCACAATAACAACCTCATCCATTACCGATACCTTCGGTAACCACGGTACTGATACCCCCTCCGACTCGGTCTCCTTCGTCGTCGACACGACTCCGCCGACAATCAGTTCTGTTGCCGTCCCGACCACGATTATCGCCCCGCTCGGTCCCTTGGACGTGACACTCTCGAAGCCCGTCGTCGCGTCGACGTTCCTCCCTGCGGCGGTGACGCTCACGCGTAACGGCCACCCGCTCACGCTGTCCGGGATCACGGTCACGCCCGTCGCCGGGTCGTCGACCGACTTCTCGATCGGCGGCCTCGACGCCTTCACCCATACCTCGGCGAACTACGTCTTCACGATTGACCCTTCTGGCATCCATGACCCGGTCGGCAACGCCGGCGCGGGGGGGCTGACTCACGTCCCGTTCACGGCCAAGATTCTCGGGCCGTCGATCACCGGTTTCGGCGCGACGACTCCGAGAAATATCCCGGTGGCGAACCTTCCCGTCACGTTCTCCAACCTGATCGACGCCTCGACCTTCGCCCCATCTCTGTCACTGACGTTCAACGGGACGCCCCTCCCCACCGGCGGGCTGACGTTCTCGCCCGCCTCGGGATTGGCCAGCACGATCACGATCGGCGGCCTCGGAGCACTGACTTCGGCGCAGGGAACCTACGTCCTCACGGTCGACCTGACGATGGTCCGTGACCCCTTCGGCAACCCGGCCTCGGGTGCGGTGAATTCGTTCACGATCGTTGTCGACACGACCCCGCCGAGGATTGCCCAGGTTGTTCCCCTTCCGCTCACAGTGACAACCTCGCTCGACAAGGTGGCCGTCACGATCTCAAAGACGATCATGGCGAACTCCTTCACGTCGGCCGACGTGAGCCTCACGCTCAACGGTGTCCGGATCCAGTTTGATGCGCCACCGCACGGCGGCATTAACGTCATGGCCCTGCGCGACTCCGATGCCAAGATCGACCCCGACAACGACTTTGACGAGTCGAACAACTTCGTCGTCTCGGGTCTGTCCCCATTCACCGCGAACTGGGGCCACTACGTACTGACGATCAGCCCCGCCGGCACCCTTGACCCGGCTGGGAACGCTGGGACGGGTGCGCCCGTCTCGATCGGTTTCGACTTCAACCCCGGCCCTCCTCGTCCAACCGGCTTGAGCCTGCCAGGCTCAAACCTCCGCGTCGCGCCGGTCTCGACGATCGACCTGACTCTCTCCAGCCCGATCGACCCAACGAGCCTGACGTTCCAGTCTCTGGCGCTGTCGCGGGGCCGATTCTCCGTCCCCTTAACGTCGGCGGTCCGGGCCGTGCCGATCTCGCCCATGGTCTACCGGATCACCGGCCTCGAGGCCTTCACATCCGCCGCCGGGCAATACGTCCTCACGGTCAACGGCAAGACCCTGCATGACCCGAATGGCGTAACCGGCGTCTCGTCGGCCTCCACGTCGTTCCAGGTTGTCGCGATCCCACACGCCGGCCCGTCGATCACTCAGATCCATCGGGTGACGAATTCGAGGCACGCGACGTCGGTTGTGCTGACGTTTGACCGGCTGCTCAACGCCTCAACCGCGCGGTACCTCGATAATTATCGGCTCTACGCGATTAGCCCGGGCAAACCGCCCCGATCGATAAGGCTGCTCTCCGCAACCTACAACGCGAACACCATCTCGGTCACGCTTCTACCGATCGGCCGACTCGCCCCGACCGGCCTCTATGTCGTCCGCGTCACCGGGTCGGCACCACGAGGGGTCGCCGACACCGTGGGCCATCCTCTCGAAGGGTTGACCCAGACCCCTGCGGGGTCGTTCACCTTTGCCCCGGTCAGTTGAGGGGGCTGTCGAGACCGATGTCGGAAAGGCGGATTACTTCAACCGAGGCCCTGTGCCGCCCGATACCCGAGGCTCGGAGACGCCCGTCACCCGCAGGTGGGCGACGCCTTCGAGTGTCGCGGCGGGGTCGGGCAGGTCGTCGTGCCGGAGCAAGACGCGACAGGCAGCCCCCCCTGCCTTGCCGGCCTTCACTTTGACGCTCAGGTCGATCGTGCGACCCTGCGGCAGCGACTCGATCACCGGGAAGATCAGCTCGCCGTTTTCAAATTTGGCCGAAGACTCGGTCCCGGCGGTGTCGGTGACTTCGAGGTTTGGCGAGAGCTTCGCGGTGATCAGCAGGTTCTTCGCCGTCTTCGTGCCGACATTCTTCATCTTGATGTAGAAAACCGTCGACTCGCCGACGTCGATCACGCGCCGCTTCTCGGTGATGTTGAGGTCGATGTCGGCCATGCCGGAGACGTCGGTCGCGATTGCGGCCTTATCGTGCAGATCGCCTGCGCGGGCCTCAGCGACGACGCGATACATTCCTGGACCGCCGAGCAAGACGGTGAACGTCGCCATGGCTTTGCCTGGTACGTCACCCACCCGCGGGTCGATCTTGGGAATCGTCCAGGTGAGCATCTGCTTCGTCGGGTTCCACTCGGCCCCGGCGGGCAGCGGCTTCTGGAGCTTGCCGCTGTTCGGGGGGAGGGTCACGGTCACTCGCACGTCTTTCGCGGCGGCGGTGCCGGGGTTGGTCGCGGTGATTTTGTAGTCGGCGTAGGTGTCGGTATAGCGGGTCTCGGGGCCGGTGATCGCCAGGTTCAGCTCGGGGCGGAGCACGACGACCGACCTCACGACCTTGGCGTCGGGTCCGCCCGTCACGTCGGGGCTGGTGGCGATCACGGTGCAGGTCTGCTCGCCCCCGGCAATCGTGTCGACGACGAGCGGATCTAGCTCAGAACGCCCGCCCGCCTGGATGATCGGGATCGTCTGCTCGACAATCTCCTCGCCGTCGGCTTTGAGGCCTGAGCTAAGCGTGGCGCGAACGACCACGTTGCGGGCTGGTCCTGAACCGGGGTTCGTCACCACGATCGTGAACCGGGCCTGTTGCCCCTTGAGCAGCTTGCTCGGCGTTACCGTCTGTTCGACCTTGAGCATCGGCTCCTGGATCACCGTGCGCGTCCGGCTGCCAACGGCCAAGGTCACGAGCGCGGCGTGATCGACGGTGTTGACTTTCGTCGCCTTCACCTTGAGCAGGATCAGCCACTCCGACCCGGCGGCGACCGTCTCCGGCCCCCAAAAGAGGCCTCGATCTCCGGGCTGGAGCTGCTTCTGCTCGGGCTGGGCCGAGACGAATTCGAGTTCGGAGGGCAGGTCATAATGGATCCGCACCGCGCGGGCGTCGACGATACCGGTGTTCTTGACGATGATCTTGATCGTGCCCGCGTGGTTGACGTTCATCACCTCGGGGGCCACAACCTCGACCGCCAGGCCGACGGTCTGCCGTCCCTCGGGGATCTGCTCGGGCTTGATGACGAGCGTGTCGGCGGGCGCATCGCCGGTCGTGGGTGCCGAGAGGCCGCCCGACTTCGTCTTTGCGGGTCCGAGCGGGTCTTTCTCGCCATCGGCAGCGGGGACGATTTCGGTGTCGAGGGTCGGAGACTTTATCAGTTCGCCGGCGGGACTCGGGCGTGAGGTCGCCTTGGGGGTCGACTTAGGGCGACGATCGGCCGGCAGGTCGGGCGCGGGGAGGGGGTCGGCGGGCGGGATGTCGCCTGGCATCGGCAGGGGCTTCGACGGATCTGTCTGCTTCCCGACCTTCGGATCTTCGCCCGGGAAGGTCGGCACGTCGACGACCTGCGCCGTCACGTCCCGCACGGAGACGAGTGTCGAGACCGCCAGCGAGAGGATCAGCCACGAGCACGAGAAGAATTTGATGCGGAGACCCATTGGAATCGATCCCCTCCTTGGGAACGCCCCCGATCGACGCGCGGGGTCGAGACGGTTGATATCCGATCCCGCCCAATCCGTGAAGGGCAATCTCCGCCCTACTCTCCCCGCGAAGTCACGATCTCCCGAGCCAGGTCTCCGGCCGTGTCCGCTCCCTTGAACGGCCAGGGTCGGACCTCGACGAGACCACGAAACCACGTCCCCTGCCGCTTGGCGAACTGGCGGGTTCGGGTCTGGATCAGCGTGATCGTCTCCCGTTCGTCCCGCTCGCCCCGAAGCATGGCGATCGTCTCGCGATAGCCGACGCCTTGCATTGCCACGTCACCGATCGGCCGTTCCGCGTCCATAAGCCCGCGCACCTCGTTGACCAGTCCCTCACGGAACATTGCGTGGACTCGACGGTTGATCCGGTCATAAAGCTCGGCGCGGGGCCGTTCGAGGGCGAAGACGGACACCCCTTCGGCTGGCCGGTCGTGCTCTCGCTGGAGTTCACTCAGGGGGCGGCCGGTAAGGGAGAACACTTCAAGGGCGCGGATGACCCGCCGTCGGTCGTTCGGGTGTAGTCGGGCCGCCATCGGGGCGTCGATCACGGCAAGACGGGCATGAAGCGCGAGGTCACCCGCCCGCTCTGCCTCGGCATCCAATTCCGCGCGCAGAGATGGGTCGGCCGCCGGGCCTTCAAAAAGGCCTCTCAGGAGCGTCTTCAAGTACATCGGCGTCCCGCCGACAAACAGGGCACGTTTCCCCCGCCCTTCGATCTCACTAACACGCTCAATCGTCCATCGGCGGTAATCGGCGACGCTCGCGGCCTCCCAGGGGTCGAGCACGTCGATCATGTGATGCGGCACTCCCCCGCGCTCCGCCGGGGTCGGCTTGGCGGTGCCGATGTCCATCCCCCGATAGAGCGTCATCGAGTCGAGAGCGATCACCTCGGCGTCGAGGGCCTTGGCCAGCGACACGCCGACCTCCGTCTTGCCCGAGGCGGTCGGACCGGTGAGGTAGATCACGCGGTCGAGGGGATTATCGATCATCGAGAGATTGTCGCCGACTACCGGCTCGATCGTCAAAGCCTTGCGGAATTACCCACCTGGTATCATACTGCCCTTTAACGTTCCGCAATGGCGCGGTGACGTCGGGCATTGTTAGGTTTTTGGACCGATCCTTTCGCCGTGTGACGCGAACTGGTCTGCCATTTGCATTAATAATCTTTCGATCTTCGATGCTTGTCGAAGAGCCGAAGCACTCCGTCAAAGAACTTTGCCGGGGCGGTATCACCAAAAGATTTCGAGTCGACTTGATCACATGCCAACGCAAATCAAAGAAACGAATGTCGTCGCCAATCTCGAAGCGGTTCGCGAGTTCCTGATCTCGGGACGCGAGATTCCCCAAGAAATTCGGCACCGCAAGCCGGTCCAGAATTCATTCAGCACGGTACCTGTCCACAACGGGATTACCAGGGCCAGATCGCGATCCACCTCGAAAATCTGAGCGTCGACCGCCCGGCCGCCGATGACTTGCGTCGCTCGCTGGGTTGTGTTCGACTGGAATTGGGTCAAGGCTAACGCGGTCTGGTTCTCTTTGGCTTTGGACGTTTCCGCGTCGGTTCTAGTCGTGCGAGGCTGTATTCTCATCTGGTCAGCGGATACGTCGACCGTGGTAGCTGCCCATCGAGGCATGCTATGTCAACCGCTTCTTCGGTCGGGATTCTCCCCGTCCTGGACGGGACTTCGTCGCAACCCGCGTCTCTGAATGATCTCGCAATCCGGGTCGGCACCGTGAATGGGTCGGGGAGCCAGTCGGCAAACCTCGTGCTTTTGCGTGCCCTCTTCACGATGGGCATCCCTTGCAGCGGGAAGAACATCTTTCCGTCGAATATCGAGGGGCTACCCACATGGTTCCACATCAGGGCCAGTGCCAGGGGCTATGTCGGCCATCGGACCGACACGCCCGTCCTCGTGTGCATGAACGCGCAGACCGCTGCCGATGACCTCCGCTCGCTCCGGCCGGAGTCAATCTGCATCTACCGCGACGACATCCCGCTCGACGGGATTCGTGACGACGTCACGATGATTTCTGTACCGTTCCAAGAACTCGCTGCGCGTGCCTATCCCAAAGACCTCAGGGACAAGTCGTATGGAGATAAGCTTCGTAAGGTTGTGAACATGGTCTATGTCGGCGTGGTCGCGCACGTCTGCGGGATTCCCACCGAGGCGATCGAGGCGGGTATCCACCGCGAGTTCCCCGGCCGCAAGGCGAAGGCCGCCGAGATCAATATCGCCGCCGCCGCCGCCGGACGAGAGTGGGCCGAGGC
>JANXSY010000070.1 GCA_025356435.1 Isosphaeraceae bacterium
GAGCCATCGAGACGTCGCCAGCTCGTCCCAACCGAATTTGAGACAACCGATCACGACGACGACCGCCGGTTGTGCCGTCAGTTCGAAGACGATGAACGCGATGATGCCCAGGGCGATCCAGGCGAAAGAGGGCCATCGGGGGGTCGGGTCCAAAGACTCGTGGTCAAAGTTTTTCATGCGTGATGGCCCTTCCATTCAGAGACCACCGGCGCGATCCCAGGGCCTAACGCGGTAGAGGATGTGGCCCATCAGGCGATCGGCCAGGACCGGCCCCCAGACGTGGCGATCGGCCGAGGCGTTGCGGTTGTCTCCGAGCAGGACGCCTTCGTTCGGGCCGAGCGGCCGGGGGGCCATCGTGTTGGCGTACGGCCACGGCCGTCCCTTGCCGACGTTCGAGATGGGATCGCTCATCGTTCGCCCCTTTTAACGACCCGTGACGAGTCCTTCAGTCGGGCTCGACGCTGTCGCATAGAGCTTCTTGGGAATCCGTCCCGCACCGGCCGCGAGCCGGCCCGACTCGACCGCGAGCCTCATCGCGTGGGCCATGCGGAGGGCATCCTTCGCGCCTGCGATCCCGGTGTTGAGCAAGACGCCGTCGCAGCCGAGTTCCATCGCCTGCGTCACGTCGCTCGCCGTGCCAACTCCGGCGTCGATGATCACGGGATAATCCGGGTCGTCACGCTTGAGGTCTTCGAGGATGATCCGGATGTTATTCGGATTCAAGACCCCCTGCCCGCTGCCGATCGGGCTACCTGCCGGCATCACGCTCGCAGCGCCCGCCGCTTTGAGGTGCCGGGCCATCACCGGATCGTCGCTCGTATAGCAGAGGACCTGGAAGCCTTCGGCCACCAACACGCGGGTCGCTTCGAGCGTCGCCACGGGGTCGGGGAGCAAGGTTCGGGTGTCGGCCAACACTTCGAGCTTGACCCAGTCGGCACCGGGATTTCCGAGGCCGAGTAGCAGCTCTCGGCCGAGTCTCGCGGTGCGTAGGGCGTCTTCGGCGTTGAAGCATCCGGCGGTGTTGGGGAGGATCGTGTACCGCTTTGGATCGAGGAAATCGAGGATATTCCTCCCCTCTTTGTCGAACAGCCGCTCGCGACGGATCGCGACCGTGACGACCTCGCAGCCCGAGGCGTCGAGGCAGTCGCGCATCAGTTCGAGCGACGTATATTTGCCCGTCCCGACCAGCAACCGGCTGCGGAACGAATGCGTGCCGATGACCAACGGCCCCGCAGACATCTCGCCCGATGGGGCCCCCCCGCCGACGAGGGTGACGACTTCGAGAACGTCGCCGTCGTTCACCATCGACTGGTCGTGCCGGGCGCGCGGGACAAGGTCACGATTGATCTCGATGGCGACATGTTCGGGCTTGATGCCGAGGTCACGGAGCAATGCCGCGACGGTCATCGGGCCGGGGAGGTCTCGGGGCTCGCCGTTGAGGGTGATCGTCACGGGAAGGTCGCTCAAGGAGTGGGCGTGGGGAACAGTCGTCCATCGTAAGCCCACCGCCCCTCAGGATCAAGCCAAACCACCTGATGTCAGGCATCGCATTCGAACCAGCGGGTTGAATGCGATACCCGACCACACTCACTCAGCGCTTCTCACGGACCAACGTGACCGTCTGAAACCGGCTGGGCATCTTGGTGGAATGCGGGTCATTGTCGTAGGTAATCAGGAGCTTGATCGCCAGACGGCCGTTCTTCTCGGGCTCTGCGCTTAGCACCGCCAGGCCCTCGGCCTTCATCGCGACTTCGAACGTCCCGACCTTCTTGGCGTGCGTGGTCTCGCCGTCGGCGACGAACCAGAGGGTATTGCCGTGGAAGGCGTTGTCGGCATCTTCGGTCGCCGTCACGACGAGGAACCCGCCCAATGCGGGCGCGTATTCGAGCGAAGTAAGGTTTGAGGAGACACCCTCGCTCGGCTCGGACTCGAAGGCGAAGAATGGCTTGAGTTCAAGTTCGGCGTCAGCGGCCGGCGTCTGGGTGATGTCGACCGCGAAGGTGCGGACCTTGTCGGCCGGCTCGCGGAGGCCGATCACGAGATGGCGGCGGACCTGGCCGTCTTGACCCTTGAGATCGCGGATGGTGAGGCCCTCAACCTTCCTCTTGTTCACCTTCTCGTCGTCAAGGCCGGACGCCTTGAGTGCGGCGACGAGGGAGCGAGAGACTTCCCAGCGGATCACCGAGGCGTCGTCGATGGCCGGCATTTCGCTGTCTTTGAGGCGGAAGCGTAGCAGGAAGCTCTTGGTGTTCCGTTCGTCATCGGTTTTGCCGTTGTGGGCACCGATGATGTAATAATTGCCGTCGATATCGCGGGCCATGCCCTCCCACTTGGGTCCGGTCTTGGTCTGAGCCGGGAATCTCGGGGAGTTGATCGGCTCACCCACGAGCTTGCCCGTGGCCGCGTCCACCACATGGAGCGCCGGGGCCTTGTCGTGGGCGACGAGGAACAGCCGACCGTCGCCGATCGGCTCGACGCCGGAAGCCTCGATCACGACGTTGGGCTTATCGCCATCCAGAATCGGGCGGGGCAGCGAGGCCGATTCGAGGCGGAACTCGTCGGCGTGGATGGGGGCGAGGCCCAGGAATCCAGCGATCGCCGCGAGACGAAGACCAAAGGCCAATGGCGAATTCATCAAATTTTGACTCGGGTGAATGACGGAAATGAGACGTTTACGGTCGGAGAGGCCAGAGTTCAGGGGAGATTCACGGGATAGTCGGCGGTTCCATCAATGACGTCGATCTCGATTTTCGAACTGCTGGCCTGAAAGTATTTGGCTGGCACGGTGTTTTTGCCGGGGATATCGACGAAGACGCGGTGGGTGCCAGGGACCGCGCCGTCGCTGTCTTTGTAGGTGGTCAGCGTGAAGGTGCCGTCGGGCTTGATATCGCCGTACGCTTCCTTGCCGCTACCCGTTGGCTCGAACACGACCCGACCTTTGGTCAGGGCCTGACCCTTGTGAGTGATCTTGCCCTTGGCCGGGATGATCGTCGGCGTGGTCGACACAGACTGGCCGCATCCAGTCAACAAAGGGAGGGCAAATACCGACGTCGCGAGGAGGGCGGCACCGAAGCGCATGGGATAATCTCGTGTGGGAATGGAGAAACCCGGCATCCGTAGTGATGTCGGGTTTCTGGTTTCGGTGAGTCTCGCCGCCCGCGTCCGCGCCAGGGCGGCGGTCGCGGGCAGCCCTTGGACTGATCGATCTCAGTACGCGTCAGCCGAGATAACCTCGCCGCCGGCGATCGTCCCAAGGGCCCGCCAGGTCGTGGGATCGACCGAGTTCTTGACGAAGCGGACGCTGCCGTCGGCGAACAGAGTGGTGACGCCGCCGGGGTGATAGCTGCTGGCTGAGAGGGACATATAGGTGTCACCACCGTCGTTCTCGTCGCCCGAGTCCCAGTCCACCGGCAGGGTCTTGCCTGTGGTCGAGACGCCGGGGGCAAGGACCACTGCCGAGACGTTCTGGTTTGGGGGCATGGCGGTCGTGAATCCCGAGTAGTAGACGCCGCCGTTGGCCCAGCGAGTGTGGCCGATCGGCCCGCCATTCTTGATCTTGCCGGCCGATCCTGAGCAATTCGATCCGACAAGAGCCGCAAGGGCCTGCGCCGACTGCGGGCCGGGAGCCGGGATATTCGTTGGCGACCAGGTGCCGATGATCACTGACGGGATCGAAGGGCTCGGCAGGCAGCTCCGATATTGGGCGTGGCCGATGTAACCTTCAGAGGCCATCAGCGAATTGCTGAGGCCGTCGGTGACCATCGAGATCGTCCGCGAATAATTCGGACCGAAGAGCGACTTGTTCCGCGGTCCGGTCGTGTTCGTGGCACCGACGAGCACCGAATAGACGTACCAATCACCGTCGCAGGTGCCATAGCTCGTGGTCGCCGTGAGGGTGCCGCCGAGACTGCTGTTGTCGATGTGCGAGCCGGGATCGCTCGGACAATAGAGGAAGTTCAACGGCGTGTTGGCAACCGTCGTGTTCGACGGTGCGCTATAGGTGTCGTTGTAATTGATGGCGTTGTACAGGCTGGTCTGCTCCATGTACGACGATGCCCGAGCGAAGGCGCTCCATGACGACTGATAGCCGCCGCACTTGTAGCTGTAAACGACGGGGCTTCCGGTCGGGCACGGCACCAAGATCGTCGTCATCGGGAAGGCACCGTTCGTACTCTCGTAGTTGTGGAACGCAAGCCCCACCTGCTTGAGGTTGTTCGTGCATTGGGCACGCCGGGCCGCCTCACGAGCTGCCTGGACTGCGGGCAACAACAGGGAGATCAATACCGCAATGATGGCGATAACGACCAGAAGCTCAATCAGGGTAAAGCCGCGCCGCTTTTGGCTCGTATGCATAGTGAACACAGATTTCATCTCACGAGACAATTTAAGAATAAGTGCTTACACGATTGGACATTCTACAGACCACAACATTTGGTCCAGGCAATTGTTCGAAGAATAATTCATGAAGATTGATCGGCTGTCTCGTTCTTTGATGAATAGTCCTGAATCGGCCGTGTTCCTCTGGCAAACGCCTCTGGCCTGACGGATAATCGACTGATGATGACCGTCTTCACGCTGATCTTGTGTCTTGTGTTTGTCCCCACGGCCGACGGCCCCGTCGTGTCGGAGCTGATCGCCGCGCACAACCGAGAGCGGGCCGAACGCGAACTGCCGCCCCTCATCTCCGAGGGCCGTCTCGCCGAAGCCGCTCGAATCCACGCCGAAGACATGGCCGCGCACTCCTTGATGAGCCATGACGGCAGCGACGGCTCAACCCCCGCCGATCGCGTCAAGCGACGGAAATACCCCTACGTCACGACCGGCGAGAACGTCGCCAAGGGGCAGACCTCGGTCAGCGACGTGATGAAGGCGTGGATGAATAGTCCCCACCACCGGGAAAACATCCTCGGCGACTTTAGCGAGATTGGCGTCGCCCGCGTCGAGACGAAGGACGGCACTCCTTACTGGTGCGTCGAGTTCGGTCGACCCTATCCCAAGCTCGATCCCGACAAGGCCGAGGCCGTACTCGCCGAGCGGCTCAACCACGCCCGGAGCGATGCCGGCAAAGACACCATCCACATCGATCCCCGGCTTTCCCTCGCCGCACGTTCTATAGCGCGAGACCTCGCCGCCACGGCCAGCCTCAAGCCCGACGAGAAAACCCCGAAGAAGGAGTTCGACCGGATCGCCGAGTCGGGATATCGGTACAAGACGGTGTCACAAAGCAACTCTTCAGGTACCCCTAGCCCTGAGGCTGTTTTGAGGTCGCTCCTGGACGCAACCGATCAGAAGGCAACCCTCCTCGGCGATTTCGCCGACGGCGGATTTGGCTACGCCCTCGCCGAGGACGGACGCCCCTACTGGTGCCTGATCCTGGCCAAACCCCTTAAATGATCGTCGATCGTCGTCAGGCCAGCAGCCCCTTCACCACCTCGCCGTGGACGTCGGTCAGGCGGAAGTCTCGGCCCTGCGATCGGAACGTCAGCCGGGTGTGGTCGATGCCGAGGCAGCGGAGGATCGTGGCGTTGAGGTCGTGGATCGGCACCGAGTCTTTGACGACGTTGTAGCAATAGTCGTCGGTCTCTCCATAAGTGATCCCTGGCTTGATCCCGCCGCCCGCCATCCAGACAGTGAAGCATCGACCGTGGTGATCGCGTCCGTAGTTGTCGTTCGTCAAAGCCCCCTGGCTGTAGACGGTCCGCCCGAACTCGCCGCCCCAGATGACGAGCGTGTCGTCGAGCAACCCTCGACGTTTGAGATCCATGATGAGCGCTGCGGAGGGCTTGTCAACGTCCTTGCACTGGCCCCGGATCTGGCCGGGAAGGCTGCTGTGCTGGTCCCAACCGCGGTGCATGAGCTGGACGAAACGGACACCCCGTTCGACCATACGCCGCGCGAGTAGGCAGTTGCGAGCAAAGCCACCGTCGACCCCGGAGTTGTCGATCCCGTAGAGGTCGATCGTCTCCTTGGATTCCTTCGAGAGGTCGGTCAACTCGGGCACCGAAGCTTGCATCCGGTAGGCCATCTCGTATTGTGCGATTCGGGTGTTGATCTCGGGGTCGCCGAATGCCTGCGCCGCCATCTGGTTGAGCTTGCCGACGCCATCGAGCATGTGGCGACGGGTCTCGCGGTCGATGCCGGGCGGGTTCGAGAGATAGAGAACGGGATCATCGCCCGAACGGAAGCGGACGCCTTGATGCTGGGTCGGCAGGAAGCCGCTGCCCCAGAGTCGCGAAAAGATCGGTTGGTCGGTCTTGTTGCCACTGCCTTGGGAGATCTGGACGACAAACGCGGGCAGGTTCTGGTTCTCAGACCCCAGTCCATACGAGAGCCACGCCCCCAGGCTCGGCCTGCCGGGCTGCTGCGAACCGGTTTGGATAAACGTCGTCGCCGGGTCATGGTTAATCGCCTCGGTGTTCACCGACTTGATGATCGCGAGTTGGTCGACCACCTTGGCGATATTCGGCAATAACTCGCTGACCCAGGCACCAGACTTGCCATGCTGCGCGAACTTGAACATCGGCGCGACGCAGGGGAACGACGACTGCCCCGCCGTCATCCCCGTGACCCGCTGCCCCATCCGGATCGACCCAGGCAACTCCTGGCCGTGGTGGTCTTTGAGCTTGGGCTTGTAGTCGAACAGGTCGATATGCGACGGGCCACCGCACATGAACAGGTAGATGATCCGCTTCGCCTT
>JANXSY010000085.1 GCA_025356435.1 Isosphaeraceae bacterium
CCGACTGATCGACTTCCCGTCGCCAGACCTCGGTCCAGTCGACTTTTGCGCGTTGAGGCGGTTGGCCTCGATCTGCTTGGCGGTGGCCATCGGAGGTCTCCCTTCGGTGTGCGGATGCGACGTCGCGCGCAACACTCCTTAGGAATACCATCCTTTTTAGGCCGGGGCGGCCGGGAGTCGGGAAATCTCCCCTATATCGCCCAAAGTTCCAAAGTCGTACTCGTTCCGTCAGACTCGATCGCATCGAGGGCTTAAATGGTTTGAGCCGCGGAAGTTGAGGCGATGGCCGTGTGTTTGATCGCGGGAACGTCTACCGCTTTCGCCTCGCGGAGCAATCCTCGCTTCAGGATCAGGCCGAGGCAAACCATCAGGAGCAGTCCGCTGAAGAAGACGTTGCCGTAAGCCTGGGCCTCTCGGAGCATCGAGACCGAGAGCGAGAGCAGGACGACTGAGCCGGCGATCGCGCCCCAGCTCCAGAGCCTCAGGCGCGAGTTGGGGGCGGACGAGAAGCCGAGGTGGAGCAAGACGGTGATCGGGAACATCAGCCAGACGTAGCCGTAATTGAAGGAGAGGGGGGTCAGGAATAAGACCATGATGATCCCCATCGACTGCTCGACGGCGTCCGCAGGCAAGGGCAGGCGGGTGGCCCCCCAGGTCGTTCTGAGATAGAAGAGTCCGAGTATGGCGACCGAGCCGATCATGACGACCGTCGTCTGGCGGAAGGTGAGGTCGAGGAGGTTGACCTTCCACGAACGGTTTGCCTCGCCGTCAGCGAGCACGGAACGGCCGAGGCGGTGGACGGTCGCCTGGACCGACTGGTTCTTGTAGCTATAGGCGCGGTCAGGTCGCTGGCCGATCGACTCCTCGTCGTATTTGAAGAGCATCCCCTTCACCCAGAACGTCACGTCTTCGCTGACCTGCACCGGGGTGCGGAAGAGAAGCGGATAGACGAACATCAGGGCTGAGAGGGTGACACCCATCGCGATCAGGGCCTTCCACTTGCGTCGATAGATCAGGTAACCCGCCGCGAGGATCGGATACGCCTTGATCGCCGCTGCGACCGCGATCAACGCCCCTGCGCCGACGGGTTGATTGCGCCTCAAGAGCGCGAACGAGCCGAGCAGCAGCGCGAGCAGGAGCAGGGCGGGCTGGCCGAGCAGATAGGTATCGTGGACGAACGGGATGACCGCGAGCGACGGCCAGAAATAGAGCGCAGGGTGCTGGTTGCGGACGTGTCCGGTCGCGAGATAGACCGACGCGAAGATGCAGACGGTCCAGGCGATTGAGTTGAGCAGGAGCAGGCAGGCGACGAACGCCCCACGCGGCAGGGGGCTGAGCGGGGCGAGCATCGTCGCGCAGGCCGGGGGATACATGAACGGGTAGGGGGCGGGCGATCGGGGGTAGATGTCTCGGCCGTCAAGGACGACGTGGCCGGTGGCCTGCCAGAGGTCATAGTCTTTGTTGTAGAGTTCATTGCGCGCGACGTTGACCAGCGGGGCGACCGAGAAGGCGACCATCATGACGAAGATCGTCCGACGCACGCCCACCATCGCGCCTCGGCTGGCGATGAAGGTGCTCCAGCGCCCGACGAGCGTCCGACGGTCGGAGGTGGCGGGTCCGCCCGCGTCGACGCGGAGGGTAGAGGTCGTCCCTGGCTTCGAACCGTCGCGATCCATCGTACCGATCTCCCGGCGCTGGCGATCTCTCTCGTGCTTCGACAATCATTGTCTCGGAACGCGAGGGGGAGTGACTGTGGAGAATCTGCCGGCCGGACTGCGATCGAGCGTCGAGACGGTCCCCCCCTCATCCCTTCAATCGAGAAGTCGGGCTTTGACGCGACGACAGCCCGAATCGTGAGGAATCATGCGACAGTTTGTGATCCTCGAACACCGCTGGGACGGCCTCCATTATGACTTCATGGTCGAGACCGCGCCGGGCGGGCCGTTGCAGACCTGGGCCGTCGATGGAGAGCCCGTCGCTGGGATCGAACGGAGGGCGCGATTGCTGCCCGACCATCGTCGCGCGTATCTGACCTATGAGGGAGAGGTTTCGGGCGGGCGGGGGACGGTCAATCGGTGGGATGAGGGGACATGCGAGGTCGAAGAGTGGGGGCCGGAGGTTGTGCGACTTGTGCTCAAAGGGCGTCAGCTCGCTGGGCCGGTCGAGCTGCGCTGTTCGCCATTGGAGGCGGGCGGGCTGCCATCGGGCATTGCCTCAGCCTCGGTGGCGGGCAGGGGCTCGACGTGGTCTTTCTTCCTGGGAAAGTTGAGCCGAAGGACTTGACCCCTGGGGAGGCTTGGGGCCGCGGCGGTCGATCGGTTCGACCGGCCCGAGAGGCGGATCTGGCCGTCGCGGATGTTCAAGCGTTCGAGCACGACGTCTTTCCTCGCCCGGTCGGCTCGATAGCGGATCGTGGCGACGGGGAAGTCGCCATCTTTGGTCCAGGTGATGTCGAGGCCGTTCTTCTTCGCCTGGGCGGTGAGGGTCTGGACGATCCGGTCGGGCGGGACGGGCAGCACCCCCGCGCGGATCTTTTCGAGCGTGAAGGCAACGACGTTGTCTTCAGGGACGGTCGCCCGCGCGACGACCCAGATCACCGAGCGGACCGGACCTTGATCGAGCCCGAAGGCGAGTGTCACGCGGTCGGCCTCGAAACTGATCCGAGGCTCGTGAACTTCGGGCGGCAGTTGGTCGGCGAAGTGGGTGATGAGGTCTTCAGCCAGCCAGGCGTTGACCTCGCGGTCGCTGAAGACAGCCTCCCAGGTCGGCTCGTTGGCAATGTCGTTCCGAAGCTGGAGGCTCTGCGCGACGAAGTTGCGTGCCTCGGCTTCGAGATCTTCGCCTGACTGGGCCTCGACGAGGGTCTGGTAGAACTTCGGCTTATGAGTGAGCGACGCCCAGAGCCCGAGCGGGATCGCCGCCAGGACGACAAGGCCGAGGCCCATGTAGAGGACGACTCGCTTGCTCGGCTTTCGCATCGGCGGACCTGCTTTCCCAGGACGGGGGCGAGGCGGTCAGAGAGGTGGAGGAGACCGGTCGGGAACTCGGAGAATTACGGATGGCGCGACGACGACGATCGGCAAGAGTATGAAGATCGAGCGCGGGCATCCTAAGAGTCGGGGAGAAACCCGTCAAGCCCAGCGAAGAGTTGGATGGCCAACCGGGAAACCTCTGAAAAATCTCGGGTGGCACCAGGATATCTCGGGTGGCACCGGTTTTTGAATCGTTGAGGGACGATCTCCGCATTGGTGGCATGTCTCTTATCGCCGCAACACCCCGGTTCGAGGATCGGGGCCACCCTATGCCAGGCAGGAAGTGGACTTCGCAATCCTCTTAGGTGTACCCCTAGGTTTGTCCGAGTTGGCCTCGTATAGTGGAGCCTGAGAACACGGCGGAGTCACTTCGATGCCATCGCGTCTGGCCTGTATTGGTATTCTACTGTTCTGGGCAATCGCCACGGTCGGGCTCATCACCCGCGACGTGCTGCCCGACCTCCTGATCGGCCCACCGCCCGACCTGCGGTCGATCAGTTCGGCCGACTCGGCAGACGGCCCGACGCGCTGGGCGATCATGGTGGCCGACGACTCGTCGATGCAGTCGATACGATCGGTCGGCCAGGCGGTGACGGAGTCGAAGCGACTCGAAAACGGCTGGCTCCGACTCACGAGCAAGGTCTGGTTTGACTCAGGCGACTTGCTCAGGGGCACCCCGTTTGCCTCCAAAGAAGAGATCCGGATCGACGTCGACAACACCTGCGACATTGATACCTCCGGCAACCTCAAGTCATTCCGCGCGGTGGTCAGGGCCGAACGAGATCCAGTCCCGCTCTTAACTCTTGATGGTGAGTTCAAAAATCGTGCCATCGAGATGAAAGCGAGTGGACCGATCCCACTGCTTAACTTCACGAAATCGATTCCCTATGAACCCCGGACGATGATCCAGAACGCCCTCTCGCCGATCGACCGGATCCCGGGCCTCGCGGTTGGTCAGCGCTGGGAGGCACGGGTCGTCAGCCCGCTTACTGGGAAGATCGACGTGGTCAAGGCAGTGGTCACGAAGAAGTCGGAGATCTACTGGGACAAGAGCATGGTCAACACGTTCGAAGTCGTACAGAAGATCCCCCCGACCATCTCGGCGCGAAGTTGGGTGCGAACGTCAGACGGGTTGGTGCTGCGTCAAGAACTGCCGTTCCCGGTGGTCAAGCTAATCATCGAGCGTCTGCCGACAGATCCAGCTCCTGCGCGTTGATTGAGGGTCGTCGATGATCGAGATTTGCGGGGTGACCAAGGCGTTCGGCAACAAGAAGGCGGTCGATCACCTCGACCTCCACGTCCGCGCGGGGGAGCTTTTTGGCTTCCTCGGGCCGAACGGTGCGGGGAAGACGACGACCATCAAGATGGTCTGCGGCCTACTCAAGCCCACATCGGGCACCGTGACGATCGGCGGCCACGTTGCGGGGACTCGCGAGGCGCGGCAACTGCTTGCCTATGTGCCCGATCAGCCCTATCTCTACGAGAAGCTGACCGGCCGCGAGTTCCTCCGATTCGTCGTCGAGATGTATGGCCTGGAGACGAAACGGGCGTCGAAACGGATCGATGAACTGATCGATACGTTCGAAATGCGCGACTATATCGATGATCTCTGCGAGAGCTATTCGCACGGGATGAAACAGCGAGTTGTCTTCGCCTCGGCGCTCGTCCACGATCCGAAAGTTCTGATCGTCGACGAACCACTCGTCGGCCTTGATCCCCGCAGCGCGCGGATTGTCAAAGACCTGTTCATCGCACAGGCGAGGTCGGGCGTGGCAGTGCTGATGTCGACGCACCTGCTCGCGATCGCCGAAGAGCTTGCTGACACGATCGGGATCATCGATAAGGGGACGATGCTCGTGAGAGGGACGGTCGCCGAGCTGCGCGATCGTGCACAGATGCAAGGGCCGCTCGAAGGTCTCTTCCTCAAGCTTACCGGCGGCGACCGACCGATCTCGGGGGTGGGGATGGTGGGCGAAGGGCCGGCGGGGTCGAACGGGCACGCCTCGACAATCCAGGTTGGCGAGGGGGAGTCGGCACGATGAGCACGATCCCCCTGCCGCCCTCCTCAACGACCACGGCCGGCCAGACCGCGCGGGCGTTCCGTGGCCTGCGGCTCCGGCTCGCGCATAACGTGATCCAAGGTGTGCTATCGGGGTCAAGGCTGCGACTCTCGATGGTCGTCATCTGCACGACGATCTTCTGGGCGGGCCTCTTCTTCCTCTTCTTTGGCGGCTTCCAGTTCCTGGAGATGTATGGCGCTCTCTCGGGAGACTTCGTCGAGTACATCTTCAGCCTGTTCTTCCTCTCGCTGCTTGTCATGCTCTTCTTCTCGACCGGGATCATCCTCTATTCCGGCCTCTTTCAGCGCAAGGAGGCGGCCTTCCTGATGACGATGCCGGCCGCCGCCGACCGCGTTTTCGCCTACAAGTTCTTCGAGTCGATCGCGATCTCAAGCTGGGCGTTCATCCTGCTCGGCAGTCCCCTGATGGCGGCCTATGGGATCTCGGTGGCGGTCCACTGGTCCTTCTATGTCGTCTTTCTAGCGTTCTTATTCGCTTTTGTGCTGATACCTGGGAGTGTCGGGGCCGTCGCCGCGGTGCTGGTCGCGCGGTTCTTTCCACGTCGGCAGAAAACGGTCCTTGCCATGCTCGGCGGCCTGGTGATCCTGGGCGCGATCTCGCTCGTCTCGCAGCTCTTGCGGACACCTGGCGACACCTTCTCGTCGGACTGGCTTGACTCACTGCTCGGCCGGATTTCGTTCTGTCAGAATGCCCTCTTGCCGAGCCGATGGATGTCGAAAGGCTTGGTTGAGACAGCGAAGGGAAACTGGCCGCAGGGGATGTTTTACCTCGCCGTGATCGCAGGGCACGCCGGGGTGCTCTACCTGCTTGCGGCGGTCGTCGCCCGCGACCTCTATCGGACGGCCTACAGTCGCGTTCAGGGTGAGCGGACGACCAAACGCAGGGTCGGCGGCTATGGCCTTGATAACCTCTTCCACAAGGTGTTCGGGTTCCTCGCGCGGCCGATCCGACTCTTGATCCTCAAAGACCTGCGGACCTTCCGTCGAGACCCTGCACAGTGGTCGCAGTTTCTCATCTTCTTCGGCCTGCTCGCGCTCTATTTCGTGAGCATCCGCCGGATCGGCTATGACACCCAGAAGCCATACTGGCGAAACCTCATCAGCTTTCTCAACATTGGCGTCACCGCGCTCATCTTGTCGACATTCACGAGCCGGTTCATCTTTCCCTTGATGTCGCTTGAAGGCCGCAACTTCTGGGTCCTGGGCCTGCTTCCGCTCTCGCGGTCATCGATCCTCTGGGGCAAATTCGTCTTCTCGACCGGCATCTCGCTCGTCTCGACTGAGGTGCTCATCGTGCTCGGAGACCTGATGCTGAGGATGCCGCCGACGATGATCCTGTTGCACATGGGGATGGTGTTGATCCTCTGCCTGGGCCTTTCAGGCATCAGCGTCGGCCTCGGTGCGCGGCTGCCGAATCTCAAGGAAGACGACCCCTCCCGCATCGCCGCCGGATTCGGTGGGACGTTGAATCTGTTGGTCAGTCTCGTGTTCATCTTTCTGATCGTCAGCTCGCTCGCACTCCCCTGCCACCTCTACTTCCTTGGCCAGGACGAATTCGGCTCGGGATCATTCACCTTGAACGAGTCGCAGTTCCACTTCTGGCTCGGCGTGGCGATCGCGGGCAGCCTGGTCGTGGGCGCGGTGGGCACGCTCCTGCCGCTGCGGATCGGGATCAAGGCGTTCCGGCGGATGGAGTTTTAAAGCGGTGGGACGATTACCACAGGCCCATCGCTTTCAGTTCCCTCAGAAGGGCCGATCGAACTGATTGTGATAGTCCTGTGGTCCAGTCGAAACGCTAATGAAAATGCTATCGTAGAACCACATCAACCAATGCGTTATGTAATGATCTTCTTCGGCAATGTTGAAAACACAACCAAAGACACCCGTCCCGATGACAAGAGGGGCATTTCCGCCTCGTTCTATCATCACCCTGCGTTGCTCCGGAAAAGCCGAAGCGGGTTGGCGAAGAGTTACGAAAATATAATCATCTGGTAATCTCACTTTGATCGTCTTCCCGTATAAACCTCGAACCACAAGTCTGAAAAACTGATTCACTCGCTTCCATTCGATGGGGACGGCTGGGTAGTGGCCGGAGTAAATTCCTCCAGGAGAACTCATCGACTCCAGACGTCCCTGCCTACCAGCCATGCGTCCGAAGTCGGACCAATGCTTTTGGATCGAGCGAAACACGGTTGGAAGAATCGCTCGCACTACAGTGTTGCCTTCGCAAGCAACGTCGTTAGTGAACATGTCTTGAATATAACTGTCATCGACCGCTTTCTTATTGTTACAGGGTGTACAAATTGAAACCATAACAAAATCAGCTTTCAACGGCATATTTGCAACATCAAAAAATATCGAGGGCTAACATGCTTGTTAGTGCATATTGTGTTAACGCCGCACTATACACAGATAGATTTGTTTTTCCGTCTGTGAGCCATGAATTCCCCCCAAGCGAGTCATTGCCGTAGGTTCCTTCTGTTCTTACCCACAGACATCCAGCACTGGCAATAGGTTCACATGGACAAAAAAAGCCAAAAGGGTAAATTCGTGAAGTGGCTAAAGTCGTGGTGCGAGGCGATCCCCAGTGTACGTGACGTCGTGATCGCACTCGTTCTGAAGCCCATTCCGCTGGCATCCAAATATTGAAGAAGTTTCAGCGCGATCTCTGAATCATCGGCCTCGAAATTATCAAAGACTTGACCCGAATGTCGATCACCGACGATTCATTCAGCACTTGCCCATCGGGAGCCTTCATTGTAATATAAATCAACGGAAACACGCGTGCCAGGCCCAAAAGCAACCATGCCTATCGTCCTGATTCTCTGGGACGATAGAAGACGACCCGCTCGGGAATTATCAGCACATCGTCGGTACGGGTGAGGTGACGAAGGCGGAGGTGGAAGAGGTCCTTCGCGACCCCGCGACGGGCGTCCAACCGAGCCGGAGCAGCGGGCGACCGATGGCCTTCGGAGAGACTTTCCAGGGCAGGAGGCTCGCCGTCGTGTTCAAATTTGAGGACGACCCGGAGTTGGTGCTCGTCAATCCGGTATCGGCTTATCCCGTCAGGCGACGGGGGGGAGTGATCGATGTCTGACGCACAGAAATGCAATGGCGAAGAGATGCTGACCCCGGCGCAGCGAGACCGTGTCGAGGCAATCCGAGCCCGCCGCAAGACTGCCGAGTCCCGCGAGACCGATGCCGCGCTCCGGGAATCGCTCGACCGCGAGTTCGCCGAGACGGGGGCTGTCGCCACGACCGGCGAGACGATCGCGATGGAAGACGTCGTCGCCTTCCGCCGGTTCATCATGGACCTCCGCAAGCGACGGGAAGAACACGGGTTGAGCCTCGACGCCGTCGCGGGCCGGTCGGGGATCGATAAGGCAGCGCTATCGAGGTTGGAGTCGGGGAAGCAGGTGAACCCGACGATCAACACCCTTTTGCGCTACGCCAGGGCGATCAAAGAACCGATTCATTGGGGTTCGTTGACCGTCTCGTGACAATCTCTGATCCGCCTTGCGATTTTCACCCCCACGCCTATAATTTCAAAGTGTTCTGACAGAACAATCATCCGACGAGGGCCGGGCGATGACTGCTCCGATCCGAGTGGGGGCCGTCAGCTATCTGAATGCAAAGCCGCTCTATCACCGGCTGAGAGAGTTCGCGCCCGGGGTTTCGCTCGAAATGGATGTGCCGAGCCGCCTGGCCGACCGGTTGGCGGTGGGCGAGTTGGATCTGGCGCTGATCCCGTCGGTCGAGTATCTGCGAGGGGCGTCGTCCGGATATGAGATCGTGCCGGGGTTCGCGATTGCGGCTTGGGGGGCGGTCAGAAGCGTCAAGCTGTTCAGCCATGTCGAGTTCGAGCGGATCGAGAGGTTGGCGCTCGATATCGGCTCAAGGACGAGTCAGGCGCTGACACAGGTCTGGCTCGACGCGAAGTTTGGGGTCAGGCCGGCTCGGATCGAGATGCTGCCGCTGGGGGTGCCGGTGCAGGAGAGCACCGCCGATGCGATCCTCGTGATCGGCGATCGCGCGATGAAGGTGCCCGAGGCCCCATTCCATGCGACGGTCGACCTGGCCGAGGCCTGGCACGAATTGACGGGCTTGCCGTTCGTCTTCGCGCTCTGGGTGGCGCGGCCTGGGGTCGACCTGGGCGACTTGCCTGAGGCGCTGGCGAGGTCGAGGAGCGAGGGGCTGGCCGAAGCGCGGCAACTCGCGGAGACTTACGGGCCGAGGCTCGGCCTGGAAGTCGCGACGTGCTATGATTATTTGACCCGTGTCTTGAGCTACGACCTGGGGGAGCCTGAACTCGCGGGCCTGCGGCGGTTTGCCGCGATGGCCGCGAACCTGGGGCTGGCCCCGGAGGGAGTTGAACTTGTCTTCCACCGTCGCCGCGATCTTGCAGCGAGTCGTTGATGGGCAGCGGTTGGCGTTTGACGAAGCCGTCGCCCTCTTCCACTCGCACGACCTGCTCGCCATCGGCCGCGCCGCCGATCTCGTCAGCAAGCGGATGCACCCCGAGCCGTTCCGCACGTTTAATATTGATCGCAATATCAATTATACCAACGTCTGCGCCGCAATCTGCGATTTCTGCGCCTTCTATCGCCAGGTTGGCGCGACCGACGCCTATGTCCTCGATCGGCCTGTCTTGCTCGACAAGATCCGCGAGACGGTCGAACTTGGTGGCGATCAGATCCTCATGCAAGGCGGACTCCACCCCGACTTGCCGTTTGAGTGGTATGAAGAACTACTTCGCGATATCAAGGCGCATTACCCGCAAGTCAACGTTCACGGCTTCTCGCCGCCTGAGATTCACTTCTTCTCGAAGAAGTTCAAGATGCCTCTCGAAACGGTGCTCGGTCGCCTCAAAGCGGCCGGACTCGGTAGCCTGCCCGGCGGCGGTGGTGAGATTCTGGTCGATCGCGTCCGCAAGGCGATGACCAAGGGGAAGGTGATGTCTGACGACTGGATCAACGTCCATCGCGTCTGGCACAAACTCGGCGGGGTCTCGACAGCGACAATGATGTTCGGCCACATCGAGACGCTTGAAGAACGGGTCGTACATCTCGATCGGGTCCGGGCGCTTCAAGACGAGACGCACGGGCTGACCGCGTTCATCTCGTGGACGTTCCAGCCGGAAAACACGGATATGGCTGACGTGCCGGCCGCAGGGGCGTTCGAGTATCTCAAGACGCAGGCGATCTCACGTCTCTATCTCGATAACGTGCCGAACATTCAATCGTCGTGGGTGACGCAAGGGCCGAAGATCGGCCACCTCGCGCTCCACTTCGGCGCGAACGATATGGGCAGTCTGATGATCGAGGAGAACGTCGTCGCGTCGGCCGGAACGGTCTATTATCTCACGCTCGAACAGATCAAGCGATCGATCCGCGAGGCGGGGTATATCCCCCGGCAGCGGAATGTGTTTTATAAGTATATTGACGTCGAGCCGGTGAGCGAGTTGGTGGTGGCTTCGCGTGTTGCGGTCTGACCACCACCCTTGCCCCCCCCGCACGGGGGCAGTGAATGAGATTTCGAATAACGATTCACCTCGACGAGCCAACCTCGTGATCCACGTCGAGCATCTAGTTAAGTCGTTCCTCGACTATCGACGTGGATGGGTCCCGGCCGTCTCGGACGTCTCGTTCGACTGCAAACCCGGATCGATCTTCGGCTTGCTCGGACCCAACGGCGCGGGGAAGACGACGACGCTGCGCATTCTGAGCACTGTGCTCAAGCCGACTGGCGGCACGGCGATCGTCGCGGGGTATGACGTGGCGGGGGAGCCCGAGAAGGTCAGAGCCAACATCGGTTTCATGTCGGCCAACACCGGCATTTATGATCGGATGACGGCCTGGGAACTTGTCGAATACTTCGGCAGACTCTATCAGATGCCGAAGGACAGGCTCCGCGAGCGGAT
Source organism: Isosphaeraceae bacterium (assembly GCA_025356435.1). Lineage (GTDB taxonomy): Bacteria > Planctomycetota > Planctomycetia > Isosphaerales > Isosphaeraceae > CAMFLR01. The sequence goes on from JANXSY010000085.1 coordinate 11,033, forward strand.
GGAGACAATCTTCGGCTGGCTCCAGATGGACGACTTTCGCGACGTGCTCGGGTCAAAGATGTCGACCGGGATGAAGCAGAAGGTCTCGATCGCGCGAACGATCGTCCACGACCCGCCGGTGTTGATCTTCGACGAGCCGACTTCGGGTCTGGATGTGCTCGTGGCTCGGGTGGTCTTGCAGAAGATCGCCGAACTGCGGGACCAGGGGAAGACGATCATCTTCTCGACGCATTCGATGCATGAAGTGGCCAAGCTCTGTTCCCGCGTTGCAATCATCCACAAAGGCTGCGTGCAGGCCGAGGGTGAGCCGCGTGCGCTGCTTGAAGAGTTTGGCCAGCCTGACCTGGAAGAGTTGTTCTTTCATCTGGTCGAGAGGGCCGACGCCGGCCAAGTCGTCGCGGATTGAGGGGCGGATTGCATGCGATGGTCGAACGTCTGGACGATCTTCGGCCGAGAGGTCCGCGACCAGGTGCGCGACCGCCGCACACTGTTCATGGTGTTCGTCCTGCCGATCTTGCTCTACCCGATCCTCGGCATGGGTGTGTTCGTCGTCACGACGAATAACCTCAACGAGCAGCGCGAGATCATCATCCTCGGCGCGGAGCACTTGCCCGCCTCGCCGCCGTTGCTCAATGCCTCGGGAGACGGATTCAATCCCGCGCTCTTCGACGTGCCCACCGACGTCGATAAGCTGCGCGTGACGGTCGCGAAGCCGGGCAGCCCCTGGGAGAAGCCCGAAGCTCGCCAGATGGGCATCCGCGAGAAGGTCGTAAAGGCGATCATCCTGATCCCCCCTGACGTGAAGGCCCGGCTCGAAAGGGAGGGATCGGCGAAGATCCCGATCGATTATCTGAGCACGAACGAGGGCAGTCAACTCACCTATTTTCGGGTGCGCGAAGTGCTCGCGCGATGGAACGAGAAGATCGTTCAGGGACGGCTCGCGAAAGACCACAAGACCGCCGATTATGTCGAGCCGGTACGGACGACAGGGTCTGACCTCGCCACCAAGGCCGAGGCCGGGGGGAACATCTGGGCGAAGATTTTCCCGTTCCTGCTCGTCATCATGGCCCTCACCGGCGCGTTCTATCCGTCGGTCGATATCTGTGCGGGCGAGAAGGAGCGCGGGACGATGGAGACGCTGCTCATCAGCCCGGCGTCGCGGACCGAGATTGTGATCGGCAAGTTCCTCACGGTCGTCCTGGCGAGCATGATGACAGCGCTTCTGAACCTGATCAGTATGGGCCTGACGGGCCTTCAGCTTGCGAGCAAGATCAGCTCAATGAGCGGCGAGGGGGCTGCCGCGATCATCGCCCCGCCGACCCTGATCGCGGGATTCTGGATGGTCGTGCTGCTGATCCCGCTTGCCGTTTTCTTCAGCGCGATCTGCCTTGCGCTCGCGGTCCTGGCGAAGAGCATGAAGGAGGGTCAGTATTATATGACGCCCCTCTACATGGTCAGCCTACCGCTGATCTTGCTCACGCTCGCGCCCGGCGTTGAGCTGACCCCTTTCTTTAGCCTCGTGCCGATCACAGGGGTCGGGCTCTTGCTCAGGTCATTGCTCCAGGGAGATTACGCGGTCGCCCGTCAATATTTCCTGCCGGTGCTGGTGCCGATGATTATCTACGGCGTCGTCGCGCTGCGGTGGGCGGTCGATCAGTTCAATCGCGAGGATGTGCTGTTTCGAGAATCCGAGCGATTTGAGCTGGGGGCATGGCTCAGGTCGGTCATCCGCTATCGACAGGAGACGCCCTCGCCGGGGCAGGCGTTGCTCTGCTTCACACTGATGCTTGTGACGGCCTGGTTTGCGACGCAGGCGATCGGCGACACGGTATCACCGCTGGTCGGGATGGGTCTCGGGCACCTGGTGTTCATCCTGCTGCCGCCGATCCTGATGGCGTTCTTGCTCACAAGCAACCCGGCCAGGACGCTCCGGCTGGCACGACCGTCAGCGCGATTCGTGTGGCTGGCGGTCGGGCTGGCGCTGGCCTTGAATCCGCTTGTCCGCGAGTTCGGTCATCAGGTCGATCGGCTGTTTCCGCCGCCGAAACAGGTGATGGAACTGGTCCAGTCGTTGATGAAGATCATCCCGGAGAATCTCGGCCTGGGGCTGCTCGTCTTCGCGCTGATCCCCTCGATCACCGAGGAGGTCGCCTTCCGTGGCTTCATCCTCTCGGGGCTCGAACGCGGGTATCGGACGTGGACGGCGATCCTCTTCTCGGCGCTCTTGTTTGGGTTCCTTCATGTGTTGCTCAGTCTCTTCAATCAACTCTTCCCCGGCATGGTGCTCGGCGTCGTGCTCGGCCTGCTCGCGGTGAGGAGCCGAAGTCTCTTGCCGGGGATCGTCTTCCATCTCATCAACAACAGCCTGGGCGTGGTCATGGTGGCGGTTGGTGACCGGGCAAAGGGCCTGACCTGGCTCTTTCGAGACGCCGAGCATGGGCTCTTCCACTGGCCGATCGTGGCCGTGACGGGAGCGATCTCGGCATGGTTGCTGGTCGATCTGACGCGATCGAAGACGGCAGAACCCGAGGTCCGGGTCTGAAGCGGTGGCCTTGACGTTGTGGCGAGCCGTCTGGATTGGGGAGCCGGACTTGGTGCACGTCGGCATTACGCATAATTGCCTTAAACGTATGATTTGTCGCGAGTGCGATTCAACCGACGAGACGGGCTGAAGATCGTTTCGCGGGGAGGCTGAGGGCGGTACGATAGGCGTCTCCAGGCTGGAATCGTCAGATCACCGCCGCGAGGTCGATTCGAGAGATGAAGGGCGGTGGCGATGCGTTCCGATTCGTTGACCCTCACAGCTCGATACGTCTTCCCGGTCGAGGGCGAACCGATCCGCAACGGCTGGATCTCGGTGATCGATGGCGCGATCTCTCGGGTCGGCCGATCGTACGGTCTGCGGCCTGATTTCGACCTCGGAAACGTCGCGATTGTCCCCGGATTCGTGAATGCGCATACCCATCTTGACCTGACGCCGATCGCGCCTCAGGCTGATCGCGAGGATGGGACCGAAGATGAAGTTCGCTGGCTCCGCCGGGTGGTCGAGTGCCGTCGCGCAACGATGCCCGACGAGTCTCGCCAGGCGGTCGCGAAGAATATCCGGGCGAGCCTCGACGCGGGCACGACCGCCGTTGCCGACATCACCCCGGCGGGGTTGAGCTGGAACGCGATCAGCGACTCGCCGTTGCGGGGGATCGTCTATGCCGAGGTCTTGGGCCTGAAACGGATGCGTGGCATCCAGACCAATTCGGATGCCTGGGAGTGGATTGCCTCGCTCGGAATCGAAGACGACGGCCCGACTCGACGGCTCCGTCCCGGCCTGAGCCCGCACGCCCCTTACAGCACGGCGGGCTGGCTCTACCGACGCGCCTCGACGGGCAAGATGCCGCTCTCGACCCACCTCGCCGAGATGCCCGAGGAGCGGGTGCTGCTGGAGACGCGCGGGGGACCGCTCCGCGACTTTCTCGAAGAGATCGGTGCCTGGGACGACGACTGGAAACCGCTCGGCCCGAGCCCGTCGGACTACCTCAGGAGCGGAGACCTCCGCAAGTGCGACTGGCTGATCGCGCACGGGACCTACCTCCACAGCGCCGAGTGGTGGGCCTTGCGGCCGGGCCTCTCGGAGCGCGACCGGCGGGTCGCCATCGCCTTCTGCCCGCGGACCCACGCGCGGTTCGGCCAGAGGAAACATCCCTATCGACCGATGCTGGCGCGGGGCGTGATCGTCTGCCTCGGCACCGACGGCCTGGCGTCGTCACCGAGCCTGAGCGTGCTCGACGAGATGCGGTTCCTCCACCGCGCCGACCCGTCGCTCTCGGGCTCATTGCTGCTGACGATGGCCACCCTCTTCGGTGCCTGGGCGTTGCGGATCGACGATGTTGCCGGCAGCATCGCCCCCAGGAAACGCGCCGACTTCGCGATCGTCGCGCTGCCCGACCGCGACGAGGCCGACCCCTATACTCTCCTGCTGGATAGCGACTTGCCGGTCGTCGGCACGATGTCGGATGGGCAGTTCGTCGCGGGGCCGTGGACGAATCCCTAGCGATCAGTCGGCCTGAATTTTGACAGCCTCGTTGGGTGCGGCGGCTGCTTCATCAGGGACGAAGGTGTCGGCTTCCTGGATCGGGTGGTAGATGTCGTGGATCTCGGAGCCGTCGACGTCGCGCCTCAGGACGAGGTAGATGATCGCGGCGGTCGTCCAGAGGTAGCTTGAGGTCCAGCCGGAGATGACGGTCTCGACGAGCCAGCGCCACGAACGGGCGACGGCGGGGAGACCGGAGGCGGCCACCGAGCTGCCGGTCCCGAAGCGGAAGCCGACATTGCGGGGGGCACCGAGGCTGATGCTCCAGTCGGCCAGGGCGAGCGCTGTGGTCGCGAAGAAGTAGACGGCGATCAGGCCGAGGCCGCCAAGGAGCGTTGCAAGGCCGAGGTAGGCGGCATAGCGGACGGTCTGCTGGTTCACATAGGAATAGGAGCGGCTGACGGCGTCGAAGAAATCTTCGCCCTCGGCGGCGACGGTGGCCACCATCAGCGGCCAGGCTCCGGCCAATCCAAGCAAGATCACGGCGTCGATCAGGCCGACGATCAGCGGGATGAAGGCCAACGCGGTCGCCAGCGCGGGGAAGACCCGATCGAGGAGGCCGACCGCCACGCCCAGCACAGCGAACAGGCAGGCGACTCCGAGCGGGACCAGAGGGGCGGCGACGAGCGTTCCCATCCGGGCCAGGCTGAACTTGAGGGCCGAGAGTAACCCGACCCGGGCCGACGTGGCGACGCGGACGACCGCGATTCGGACGATCGCGCAGCCGAAAAGGCTCCAGACGACCAGAGACCAAAACGAGCACAGCACGAAGTAAAACCGCTCAACGCCCGGGATGTCAGGGCGGAACGAGGCGATCACCGGGTAGAACAGGCGGTAGACCGGCCGTAAGACGACCAGGAGGAACGAATACAGGCCTTCAGAGGGGAGATCTGAGAGGTCGAACGGTGTCCAACTGCCGTCGATGGCGGTGAACCCGAAGATCAACGCTAGCGCCGACCAACCGGCCTGGAGAGTGACGACCCCCAACGCGGCGAGGATCAATGACCTCGGGTCAGATGCGGCTCCGATCGCGCGAACGAGCAGTCGCCATGATGGGCGGGGGGGCAAGGGCGGCAGGGGAGTGTTGGCCATCGGGGGCTCCTCGTCGGCTCAGTCGGCGACGTTGTGAATCAGGGGACGATGCAGGTCATCAGCGTGGCCGACCCGTCGAGCGGCTCGACACGGCATGGGCCGACCGAGGCGGGCAGGAGCATCGTCTCGCCGAGTTGGAGCGTACACGATTCGTCCTCGGTGCGCACCACGACGTCGCCGCCCAGCGCCATGAGGATCGTGAACCGGTCGTCGCGGCCGATGAGCGCAGGTCCAGACAACCGCAGGCGTTCGAGGCTGAAGTAGTCGGTATGCGAGAGCCGTTCGCGGGTGCCGCCTTCGATCGGTTCGGGACAGGTCGCAATCGGGTCGACCGGGCCGATCTCGAAGTCGGTCGATTCAAGGGCCTGGGCAACGTGAAGCTGGCGGGGCTTGCCGTCGGTGCCGATCCGATTCCAGTCGAAGACGCGGAAAGTGGCGTCGGACATCTGCTGGATCTCGGCGAGCATCACCCCCGCACCGATGGCGTGGACGACCCCGGCCGGGATTAAAATGCAGTCGCCCGCCCGCGCGGGGATCTTGTGGAGGAGCGGCTCGACTTCGCCCGCCTCGATCGCGGCGGCAAAGGACTCGCGCGTGACGCCCCGCTTCAGGCCCGCGTAGATCACGCTCCCCGGCTCGGCGGCGATGACGACCCAGGTCTCGGTTTTGCCGTTGTCGTCAGCGAGCCTGCGCCCGCGTTCGTCGTCAGGGTGAACCTGGACCGAGAGAACTTGCTCGGCGTCGATATATTTGACAAGCAGGGGGAACTGACGGAGGTGGGCAAGGGCAGGGCCGAGCAATTCCTCCGTCCGATAGCGCACGAGGTCTCGGAGGGTCATTCCGGCGAGCGGGCCGTCAGCGACGACGGAGATATCGGCCCGGTGGTCGGAGAGTTCCCAGCTCTCAGCGTACTGCGACCCTTCGCCAATCGGCTTGCGCAGGACCGAACCTAGACGGTGACCGCCCCAGATCAGCCGTTTGATAATGGGTTCGAAGCGGAGTGGGTGCATAGTCGCGGATGAAATAGCAAAGTGTGGGCCGGAAGGGCGTGAATGGCCGCTGGACATTTCCAGACCGGTCCGGTTGAGTCTCTTCGTGCGTGACGATCCGGCAGTCTCTGACGTTGCCATCGATCAAACCCTCCTGGTTTGCGCGTCATCCTGATGACGTTGCGACCACGTTGTACTCCGAGAGGCCGGCGGCGCGAAGCCCTGGCGGCGCGGGCGTGGTCCCTGTTAGACTCGTTGGTACAGGAACGCTCCCTCCGGAAGGCCGTCCCCGCGAGGCGTCCGGCGGTGCCGATCAATGGGCCTCGGCCTCGGGACTGGCCGTTGCGACCCGCGTCTCCTTCCCACCCAACACCGCCTCCGGGTCGGACCTCCGCCCCGCGACGCCCTCTCCCGCCTCGGGAGGATCGACGTCCATGGCCGCTGAAAAAGATCTCTTCGCCGAAGAACAGACGATGGTCACCATGAGCTTCGGGGACCACCTCGAAGATCTCAGATATCGCCTCATCATGGGAGTGGTGGGCCTGGTCGTCGGCCTGATTCTCACGTTCATCCCGCCGCTCTTCCTCGGTCGCGCCGTGATGACCAACATGGAGAAGCCGGCGCAGGATGCCCTGAGACGATTTTACGAAGACGACGCCAAACGCCGGTATGACGAGGCGAAGCTCGCCAAGACCCAGGCCCCGACTGTCCAGATCGAATTCGCCGCCGACGAGTTCGTCAAGCAACTCGCCGCGATCGCCCCCGACGCGAAGCTGCCTGATCTCGACTCGCTGAAAGACCGGCGGATCAAGCTCACGCAATACTCGGCGCTCGACGACGAGATCATGAAGACGGTCAAGACCACCGCCGAGCGAAACGCGATTGTCACTCTCGCGCCGCTCGAAGGCATCACGATCCTCTTCCTCGTCTGCACGATTACGGGCCTTGTGCTTACCAGCCCCTGGATCTTCTACCAGATCTGGGCGTTTGTCGCGGCCGGTCTCTATCGCCACGAGCGGCACTATGTCCTCAAATTCTTGCCGTTCTCGCTCGGCCTCTTCCTCGCCGGGGTCTTCCTCTGCTTCTTCTTTGTGCTGCCGGTGACGCTGGGGTTCCTGCTCGAACTGAACGTCTGGCTCAACATTGAACCGAGCCTGCGACTCTCTGAGTGGATGAGCTTCGCGACGATGCTGCCCCTGGTGTTCGGGATCTGCTTCCAGACCCCGCTGGTGATGCTGTTCCTCGAACGGGTGGGGATTCTCACGGCGGCCGACTTCCGATCCAAGCGGAAGTTTGCGATCCTGATCATCATCACCGCCGCCGCGATTCTCACTCCCGGCCCTGACGTCTTCAGCCAGTGCATGCTCGCCGTCCCGATGCTCATCCTTTATGAGGTCGGAATCCTTATCATCGGCAAGAACGGCCGCACCAAGCGGATCTTCGACGCCTGACCCGTAACGAACGACGTCGATCTCCCATGAGTCTCAACCCCGGCATCGTCTATCTGGTCGGGGCAGGTCCGGGAGATCCGGGCCTGCTCACTCGCCGGGGGTACGAAGTCCTCCGGCGGGCTGACCTGGTCGTTTACGACCAACTCGCAAATGACCGCCTGCTCGACATCGCCCCTGCAACGGCTGAACGAGTTTTCGTCGGCAAGACGCAAGGCAAGCTCACGCTACCTCAGGACGACATGAATCGGCTCCTCGCCGAACGCGCGGGGCGGGGGCTGACGGTCGTCAGGCTCAAGGGGGGCGACCCTTACGTCTTCGGCCGGGGGGCGGAGGAGGCGGAATATCTCCACGCGGCGGGCATCCCGTTCGTCGTGATCCCGGGCGTCACGGCTGGGGTCGGCGTGACGGCTTATGCGGGGTTGCCCGTCACCCATCGCGCAGCGGCGTCGGCGGTGGCCTTCGTGACGGGGCATGAAGACCCCGAGGCGATCGCCAATGATCGGACCAGTCTCGACTGGCCCGCGCTCGCCCGCTTTCCGGGGACGCTGGTCTTCTACATGGGCGTCACCCGGCTCGCCTCGATCTGCCGGACCCTGGTCCGCGAGGGGAAGCCGTCCACGACCCCCGCCGCGATGGTCCAATCCGGCACGCTCGTTCGCCAGCGCACCGTGATCGGCACCCTTGATGACCTGGCCGACCGCGTCGCGCAGGCCGGTCTCGGACCGCCCGCGCTGCTGGTTGTCGGCGAGGTGATCGCGCGCCGACCTGGTCTGAATTGGTTCGAAGAACGCCCCCTCTTCGGACGGCGGATCGTCGTCACTCGACCCGCTGAAGAGACCGACCGGTCGGCGACCAGCCTCGAAGATCTCGGTGCTGAAGTCCTGACTGCCCCGACGGTTGTGATTCGCCCCGTTGACGATTTCTCCGACGTCGATCACGCGATCACGCGGCTTTCCGAGTTCGACTGGCTGGTCTTCACGTCGTCGAACGGCGTGATCCATTTCCTCGATCGATTGCTCGCGAAGGGGCTGGACCTTCGAGCTCTCGGTTCGATCGGGCTCGCGGCGATCGGCCCATCGACGGCCGACGCGCTGGTGTCTTATCACCTCCGCGCTGACCTCGTGCCGACCTCGCATCGATCCGAAGCGTTGGCCGAGGCCCTGATCGGCCGAGCGAGCGGGAAACGCATCCTGCTGGCGCGGGCGGATCGCGGGCGAACGATCCTCAAGGACGAACTCGAACGGGTGGCGCACGTCGAACAGGTCACGGTCTATCGCAACACCGACGTCTCGGCCCTGCCCGTCGAGGTCGCGAACCGGATCGAGGCAGGCTCGATCGACTGGATCACCCTGACGAGTTCGGCGATCACCGAGCGTTTGCACGCGCTCCTCCCCGAATCGGCCCGGGCGAGGATCGGTCGCGAGATCCGACTCGCAAGCATCAGCCCGTTGACTTCGGAGGCGGCGGCTCGGCTGGGCTGGCCCGTCGCGGCGGAGTCGGCCGATTCGACCTGGGATGGGCTCGTCGCCGCGATCGTCAACGCCGAGGCGGCTTCGCCTACTTCACGACGGTGAAACGCCCGCCGGTCGAGGGGTTAATCGGCATCTCGGGCAGATAGGCGGGAACGAGGTCGGAGTCGAGCATCGGCTCGGCCTTGTGGTCGATCGCGTAGAGTTGGGCCGCCATCTCGACGACCAGGTTACGATTGGACGACTCGACGCGTTGGAACGCAGTTGAGCCTGAGGCGAAAGCGGGTTCGAGCAGCTTTTTGCCTGCCCCCGAGACCTTGAGCATGAAACGCTGATAGAACGGAAAGGTGTGCTCCGACCAGTACGTTTCGTTGTTGCGGACTTCGGTGAATGTGTCGCGGCCGGCGTCGACCTCGCGGAGAGCCTTGATCGCGGCGTGAAGGTCGTCGGCACCCAGCCCGGCGCGACATCGGCCCAGGCCATCGAGACCGATCGATTCGACGGCGACGCCCACCAATCCGTCGATCAGAAGCCCCCCACGCCCGAGTGAAGGGCCGAGGCGCACGACGTCGAGAAACGACCGTGCGGCGTCAGCGTTCCGCCCTTCGGCAAGCGCGAGTTCTCCCTCGGCCGTCAGGACGCGACCGAGTTGGCGGCATAGGCCCACGCGATTCATGGACTTCGTAAAGTCCTGCGAGTAGATCAGCGGGACGCGCGACGGATTATTGAGGACCGTCCGTGCGATCTTGAGGGCCTCGGCATTGGCCGTCACCCAGGCGCGGAGGTCGTCGGGTTTTGCCCCTTTGAGCTTGCCGTCGTTCGGTACGGGGTTGGTCACGAGCCCCCCGGCGCGGACAAAATCGTCAAAGGCGTTGGGGACGGGCAGGGGAGGCGGTGGTGTCGCGCCGGACTTCATCATGTTGCTGCTGGTGATCGCCAACACCGCGACCAGACAGACCACGACGGTCAGCCCGACCCGCAAGATAGTCCCGCGCTTGCTCGGCGTCGGAGCGACATCGGGATTTATCAACGGGAACCTCTCGTCGGGAAAAGAGAACGAACTCGACCACCTGCGTGGGAGTTCGTCGCGTGGCTCGTTTTCTTGGAACAAGACGAGAGGTCGCGCTCAGCGGAGTTCGCGGGCCGTCTCGATCCCCTGCCAGAGGACGAAGGCCGCCCCGATGATGAAGAGGATATCCAGAACGATGCTCGCCCGTCCCAGGACTCCAAGCGCCGCGTCAAGCAGGAAGATGAGGCAGACGAGGCCGGCAACGGCCATCGCGACGTAACAGAGGACCTTCTCGGTCTCCATGAGCCACTCGCTCCAGTCGGTCCTGAGGGAATCGATTAGACTAACTTTACCACAAACCTAAAGCCGAGTCAGCGGCTTCCGGCGAAACTTTGGGCGGATTGCGGGATTGGCGGATATCACTCTCGATTCTGGAGATCGTGCCGCCGTCGAAAGTCGTTTTGCTTGGATCCTTCCGGTTCGTTCTACCCTTCCTCATGGTTCCGAGGTTTTCGCTCATTCAACGGGATTGCGACCACCCCCCACCCCGGAGCACCTCGACATGGACAGGCCCGACTCTTCCGATCACCCCGAAGCACGTTTCATCGCTGAAGCCGGTCGCACGACTCGAATCGAAGGGGGCCTGTTCAACGCTCCTGCATCGCCCGCGAGCGGGGTTCACCAAGTGAGGTGGATCGACCGGAATGTCGTCCGCCGCCCAGGGACCGACCGGAGTGAGAGCCACTCTTCGAGCGAATCGCCGGGCAAGGGACGGGGGTTGTCCGAATCGAGGGCGAACGTCAGCACTCGCTCGACGCGACGGAGCCTGACTTTGTGCCACCGGCTCGGGTCTTGGAGGAGCGGATTCTCGGCGAGAGGCGCACGGGCTAAGGGATGTCCGAACACGCTGATCTGAGCGAGTTCTGCCGCGTTGGCGTAGACCTGGAACGTCAGCTCGAACGACGAGGGCAGGCGGATCGGCACGATCGTCGGCGTGGGGGCCGTCGGCGACTCTTCGAACACGAGCGTCCGCATCGAGAACGATTGAGGCTCGGGAACGTCCGGCAGCGGGGCCGTTGTCGCTTGCACGGTCAGCCGGGTGACGATCAAGAGGAGCAAGGTCGTCGACCCCACTAGCGACCATCTCCACCAACGGGGGGGGCGTCCCTCGACCGGGAACGGGCATCGCACGAGCATCAGCACCCGTTGAAAGAGCGCTGAGCCCGCCCCGTTCCATCGACGTGGCCTGGAGGCCGAGAGGGAGGTCTCTGACTTCGGCGCGGCGGCGATCTCGACGAGCGAGTGGGCGTATCGACCCGGCTCGCCGAACCGCGCTGAGGCGTGGCGATCGGCGAGGAATTCCTGGTCGAGCCGCATCTGCTTGCGCATCCACCAGAGCGTCGGCAGGGGGAACCAGAAGATCGTCGCGAGTTCCGAGGCCAGGCCGAACCAGGGGTCAGACGCTTCGAAGTGCGCCAGCTCATGAAGCAGGCTGAGCCGGAGCGCCTCGGACGAACCGGGGAGGTCGAACCCAACCGGAATCAGGATCGTCGCGCGGAATGAGCCGAGCAAGACTGGCCGCGTGGTCTTTGAGGAAACGCGAAGCTTGGGGCGGGGTCGTCCTGGGGCCAGGTCAATCGTGTGGTAGAGCGCGATCGCCTCATCTCCGGGCGACACCGAGTTCCTGCCGATCCAGCCCGCTCCCCAGCAGCCGAGGACAAATCGCGCAAGTCCGACCGACACGCCGAGGAGGTATCCGACCAGCAGCACCACGGGCACGAGGCCCCAGACCGATGGCGAGAGCCGCCAGCCGCCGAACAGGCTCGAATGGGGTCGGAGTCCAACACTCGTGCCGATCCATGCCAGCGTCGGCTGGAGGGCCATCCGGATCGGCCCCGCGACGTCGAGGGGGCTAAAAGGGCGAAGGCAGACGATCGGGATCGCCAGGAGCGCACCGAGAACCCCCGCGCGGGCTAAGGCCCGGCGTCGCGAGGGCTGGCGGGTCGTCACCATTGCCATCACGACGATCCCCGTAATGAGGGCCGCCGCGAGGCCAGAGTCAACGATCCGTCCGCCAAGGGTCGAGGTCAGCTCGCCCATTGCCGGTGACTACCGTTCGGGGGAGTTGGGAAGACGCCTCAAGCGATCTCGACGGCCGACTCGATCGGGACGACCCCATCGGTCTGGCGCTGGGCCTCGTCGATCATCGCGCGGAGGCGATCGAAATCTTCAGCGCTGTGGGACTTGGTATCGATCAACGCGACCATCATCCGGTCAACCGCCCCGTCAAAGACGCGGTCGACGAATCGTTTCGTCAGCTCGCGGATCGTCCGTTCCGACGACTTCTTGGGCGCGTAGATGAATGTTCGGCCCTCGACGACGTGGCGGACCAGCCCTTTCTTCTCCTCCATGATGTTCAGCAGGGTCTGAACGGTGCTGTAGGCGACCGGACTGGCCGTCTTGTTCAAGTCTTCCTGGACCTCGCGGACGCTCGCCTTCCCGTGGGCCCAGAGGACCTTGAGGATTTCGAGTTCTCGATCCGTGACCATTTGGACTTTTCGCACGGCGTCACCCCCGTTAAGAACGACAGGATTCGTTGACGTAACGTCACGCCGTAACGGAGACTCGATGTTCCGTCGGCCGTGAACATGGTGGGAGAGAGTCAGTCTTCGTAATCATTCGGACTGACTCTTCGATTGTGACGAATCTCGCGCCACGATCAAGAGGTCATTGCCGCCAATCTCTTCGCAATGAGTTGGGGAAACCTACCATACCAACGCGCATTCAAAGGCGAAGGGTGCGGCAACGGGCCGAGGATGATCGACTTCTCCCGCGTCTCCCCCCTGACGACTGCCTCAAGCCGGCAGGTGATCTCGCCTTCATAACGATCGTCCCGCTCCCAGAGCGCAGCGACCTCGGCCGGGTCGGCATAGCGGGCGAACCACTGGAACGCCTCGTTTCCGAGCGAGAGCACCCGGTGCCCCCCCCAGTGATCGACGAGTAACTCGACAACGAACGGTCGGAATCGCTCCTTGATCGCTTCGGAATACGCCTTGTTGCCCGGCGGCTTGTAGGGGACGGTGTTCGTCAACAACGCCACTTCGAGCGCCTCGGCGATCCGCTTGTCGGTCTTATTGGGCGGGGTGCCAAATTTCGCCTCGTAAAGCCCCGCTCGGACGAGTCTCCCGCCGGCCCCGACCAGTGGCTCGCCAACGGCCACTTCGTCCTTGCCCAGGTCACGCCCGAAGATGCAGACGGGGGCGTCGAGCGAGCCCGCGAACAGGACAGGCGTCGCCGGGTCGCGCTCGGCCCGCTCGTAGACCGGCAGGTCGACGGGAAAATCAGCGCGGATCGCTTCTTGACGGACAGCCTCGATCAACTCGGCGATCGTTCTCATGGTCGGGGCGTCCCTGGAGGTGTTCGGAGAGTCTTTCCGGAAGGGAGGTACGGACCACCCCGAACCGAGTGACGGCCTCGGGGTGTCGTGTCCTTGACGGGAATTTGCTAGGATATCATGCTCATCTCAACGGGGCGTGTGGCGCGGACGGATGAAGGGGTAGACAGGCTCATGACGCGGATCGCGATCTACGACACGACCTTACGAGACGGCAGCCAGGGAGAAGGGGTGAACTTCTCCCTCCAGGACAAGCTGCTCATCACCGTCCGCCTCGACGAACTGGGCGTCGACTATATCGAAGGCGGCTATCCGCTCTCCAACCCCAAAGACGCTGCCTACTTCCGCGAAGTCGGCGACTTACCGCTCAAGCACGCCAAGGTGACGGCGTTCGGCATGACCCGCCGCCGCGACTGCGCTCCCGAAGATGACACCGGGATGCAGGCCCTGGTCGCCGCGAAGACTCCCGCCGTGACGATCGTCGGCAAGTCGTGGGATCTCCACGTCCGCGAAGTTCTCGGAGTATCGCTCGAAGAAAACTTGCGGATGATCTCCGACTCGGTCGGCTTTTGCGGGTCACGCGTGCCGGAAGTCCTCTACGACGCCGAGCACTTCTTCGACGGCTTCAAGAAGAACCGCGACTACGCCCTTCAGTCTCTCCAGGCCGCCGCCAAGGCCGGCGCGAGATGGATTATCCTTTGCGACACCAACGGCGGTGCCCTTCCCGAAGAGGTGGCTGAGGCCCTCACGCAGGTCCGCAAAGCCGTTGATGTGCCGATCGGTATCCATACTCATAACGACGGCGAGCTGGCCGTCGCCAACACCCTCGCCGCGATCCGGCAGGGGGCGACCCAGATCCAAGGGACGATCAACGGCATCGGCGAGCGCTGCGGCAACGTCGACCTCTGCTCGGCGATCGCCAACCTGGCCCTCAAGTATGAGGGATACGAACTCTTACGCCCCGGAAGTCTCGGGAAGCTCGCCGAAGTGTCTCGTTACGTTTACGAGACCGCGAATATGAACTTCCGGAGCGGACAGCCGTTCGTCGGCACAAGCGCCTTCGCCCACAAGGGGGGGATGCACGTCCACGGTGTTCGCAAGCTTGCGAGTTCTTACGAGCACATCGACCCCACCCTCGTCGGCAACGAGCGACGGATTCTCGTCAGCGAGCTTTCGGGCAAGTCGAATATCGCCGAGAAACTCGGTGAGCACTCCCTCGAAGGCAACCCCGAGTTGCTCGCCCTGGTGCTCGACCGGGTGCAAGACCTCGAAAACGAGGGCTACCAGTTCGAGGCGGCAGAGGCGTCGTTCGTGCTCTTGGTCGAGAAACTCGCCGGCCGCTATCGGCCCCGGTTCGAACGGCTCGGCTATCAGGTGAGCGTTTCAGGCCACGTCGAAGGCGAGACGGTCACCGATGCGACGGTCAAGCTGCGGATCGGGTCAACCGTCGAACACACCGTGAGCGAGGGCGACGGCCCGGTCAATGCCCTCGACAGCGCCCTCCGCAAGGCGCTTGCCCCCCACTTCCCCCGCCTGGCCGAGATGCAGCTCGTTGACTACAAGGTCCGCGTCATCAACGCCCGCGCCGGAACCGCCGCTCGGGTGCGAGTCGTGATCGAGAGCCAAGACGGAGACTCGGTTTGGGGCACCGTCGGCGTCTCCGAAAACGTCATCGAGGCAAGCTGGCTGGCGCTGATCGATGCGTTCGACCACAAACTGGCCAAAGATTCACTCAAAGACAAAACGGTCTAGTCGCAGATGACGTTCTGACACCCTCCAGTGTCTCTACGACATCTCCGTAGGATCGAATTGATTCCGAGTTCCGTGAAAGTTGTATCGAGCCATGTCACTCGCCGACCTCCCCAAAGCCTACGACCCCCAGGCCGCCCAATCGAGATGGTATGCGTACTGGCTCGAAAAGGGCTATTTTCACGCCGACCCGTCCAGCGATAAGCCTCCCTATACGATCGTGATCCCGCCGCCGAACGTCACCGGGGCACTCCATCTCGGGCACGCGCTCAATAATACGATCCAAGACATCTTGATCCGTTGGAAGCGCATGCAGGGCTTCGAGACGCTCTGGATGCCAGGGACCGACCACGCCGGGATCGCGACCCAGGCCGTCGTCGAGACGCGACTTCGGACCGAGGAGAAGAAGACCCGCCACGACATCGGCCGCGAAGGGCTGGTCGAGCGGATCTGGGCCTGGAAGGACGAATACGAGACGCGCATTCTTGGCCAGCTTCGCCTGATGGGCTGTTCGTGCGACTGGGACCGGACCCGGTTCACGCTCGATGCCGTCTGTGCCCGCGCGGTCCGCGAGACCTTCTTCCGACTCTTCAAGGCCGACAAGATCTTTCGCGGCAAGCGGCTCGTCAACTGGGACACCCAACTCCGCACCGCCGTTGCCGATGACGAGATCGAATACATCGAGCAGGCCGGTCAACTCTGGACGATCCGCTACCCCGTGACCGACTCCGAAGAGTCACTCCACGTCGCCACCACCCGTCCCGAGACGATGCTCGGCGACACCGCTGTTGCGGTCCATCCCGACGATCCTCGATACCGACATCTCATCGGCAAGACCGTCACGCTGCCGATCATGAACCGAGCGATCCCGATCATCGGCGACGCGATCCTGGTCGACCCGAAGTTCGGCACCGGCTGCGTCAAGGTCACGCCCGCGCACGATCCGAACGACTACCAGACAGGTCTCCGGCACAACCTGCCCCAGATCAACCTCCTCAACCCCGACGGCACGTACAACGAGAACGCCGGTCCCTATGCGGGCGTCGATCGCCGCGAGGTGCGCAAACGAGTCGTCGCCGACCTCGATTCACAGGGCCTACTCGTCGGAGTCGAGCCCTATACGAACCGCGTCGGCCTGTCTGACCGGAGCAAAACACCAATCGAGCCTTATCTCTCGGACCAATGGTTCGTAAGGATGGGGGATGCGGAGTCGGGCGAGAAGGGCCTGGCACAGATCGCGATCGATGCGGTCACATCAAGTCGCGTGACGATCCACCCCGATCGCTACGCCAAGAGCTATCTCGACTGGCTCGGCGAGAAGCGGGACTGGTGCATCAGCCGACAGCTCTGGTGGGGACATCGGATTCCGATCTGGTACGCGGAGACGGGCACGCGGGTCGATCTCGAACGCGCGTTCGCTGGCCGAGACGACGTGGCATGGACCGAGGCTGAAGCCGGTGGCTGGCTCGTCTGTTCGACCGTTGACCTCATGCCCGATGCGCTCGGCCCGGACCACACGTTCGTCCAAGATCCCGATGTCCTCGATACCTGGTTCAGTTCGGCCCTCTGGCCCCATTCGACCCTCGGTTGGCCCGAAGAGACGGCCGAACTCAAAAAGTTCTATCCGACGAGCGTGCTCTCGACCGCCCGCGATATCATCTCGCTCTGGGTCGCGCGGATGGTGATCTTCGGCGAGTTCAATACCGGGGACGTGCCGTTCAAGGACGTCTTCATCCACCCCGTCATCCAGGACGGCAATGGCAAGCGGATGTCGAAGTCGGCCGGGAACGGTATCGATCCCGTAGACATTATCGACCTGTATGGGGCCGATGCGCTTCGCTTTACCCTCGCCTCGGCCGCGACCGAGACACAGGACTTGCGGATGCCGGTCGAGAAGGCCAAGCTGCCCGATGGTCGCGTGGTCAACACCTCCGAACGGTTCGAGCAGGGCCGCACCTTCCCGAACAAGTTCTGGAACGCCGCCCGGTTCGCCTTGATGAATCTCGAAGGTTACGAGCCTGGACCCGTCGATCCCCAAGACCTGACGGTCGAGGATCGCTGGATCTTGAGCCTGCTCGCCCGGACGACGGCCGACGTGACCCGCGACCTCGGAGCGTTCGCATTCGCCGACGCCTCGAAGCGACTCCGAGACTTCACCTGGAACGACTTCTGCGACTGGTACGTCGAGTTTATCAAGGGACGACTCCGCGACCCGGAGACCCGTCCCGTCGCGCAACGCATCCTCGCGACGATGCTCGACGGCCTCTGCCGACTGCTGCACCCGATCATCCCCTTCGTCACCGAAGAGGTCTGGCAGGCACTCGGACAGATCGCCTCGGTGCGTGGCTACCCCGAGCCGACCCCGTCCGCCGAGAGCGTCTGCATCGCGGCCTGGCCGGACTACCCCACCTCGTGGCACGACGCCGAGGCCGAGGCGGTGGTGGCCCAGTGGCAAGACAAGGTCGCGGCAATCCGCAACCTCCGGGCCGAGAGGAACGTGCCCCCTGCCGCCAAGATCACGCCGATCATCCTCGCGGGAGAGCCCGTAGCGTCGATCCTCCGGTTGGGCGAGGCCCACATCCGCAGCCTGACCAATGCGGCTTCGCTGACGATCGTCGCCCAGATCGACCGGCCCAGCGAGTCGGCCGTGACGGTTCTCGGCGACGCGGAGATCATCCTCCCGCTTGAGGGTCTGATCGACCGCAAGGCCGAGACCGAGCGGAACAACAAGGCCCTGGCGGATATCGACAAGCAACTTGCGTCGATTCAGGCGAAGTTGAACAACGAAGGGTTCGTCTCGCGAGCCAAGCCCGATGTCGTCGAACAGCAGCGGGCGAAGGGGGCGGAGCTGATCGCACAGCGGGCAACGATCGCGGCACTTCTCGGGAACTCATCGTGAACGTTGACGCACCCCCCCCGCACCCTTATCATCTCTAGGAGATGAGACCGCCGACCCTCAGCAAGGTTCGGAAGCCGGTCGCGCCGGAGATGTCGAGGCGAAAGGGGCGATCGTCGTGGTGCAGATGGAACTGACGCGGATCATCATCAGTGAGAACAACGAACAGCAGATCATTTTTCTACGCGAGGTCGACGGTGAGCGGACATTCCCGATCGTGATCGGCCTGTTCGAGGCGACGAGCATCGAGCGCAGGGTGAAGCAACAGCCCGCCCCTCGGCCCTTGACCCATGACCTGCTCGCCAGCACAATCGAGCTGCTCGGCGGAGAACTCCAGGACATCTATATCAGCGAGCTTCGAGACCACACCTATTACGCCAAGCTCCGCATCAAGCACGACGGCGAGATCATCGAGGTCGACTCAAGGCCGAGTGATGCCATCGCCGTCGCGGTCACCGTCGACGTGCCGATCTTTGTGTCGGAAGAGATCATCGACGAGGTAGGCCACTGACGAGCGAAATGCGCACGGAACACCGGAGGGGTGGCAGAGTGGTCGATTGCGGCGGTCTTGAAAACCGCAGAGCCGAAAGGTTCCGGGGGTTCGAATCCCTCCTCCTCCGTTTTCCTTACCCGTGCGGTTCATTTCGCCCGACTGGCGTCTCGATCCCTATCGAGACGGACGGTTCCAGTAAATCTTGACGTTATGAGTGGCTCGACCGCCCGCGATCAGGTCGGGCCGACCGTCGCCATCAAGGTCGGCGGCAAGGGCATCTTCGGTGGCGACGCCGCCGTCGTCGACGACGTGCCGATCGAACTCGAGCGGTGACGTGCCGGGCCTGGGGTCGAAGACGAGTAGGCCCGGTCCTTTGGGCGTCTTGGTCGCATCCCCGTTCGGATCGCGCTGGCCGATGACGATCTCGTCGTCGCCATCGCCGTCGAGATCAACGCACCAGACGGCATGTCCCCACGCGACCGGCTCGGCCACGATGCGACGGTCCCAGAGGCCCGATCCCGATTTCGGGGGCGTGTAACACGCAACCTGGAAACCGTGCCAGGGCTCGATCGTCGCAAGATATTTTGACCCGTCTTTGAGCCGGCCGACTTTGACCTCGCTCGACCCCTTGAACGGCTTCGACTCCTGGTTGCCCGCGCCGACATGCGACTTGCCCCACGTGCCGGCGGAGTCACGTTTGAGGACGAACACCCCCTCCCAGCCTGCGATGACAATCTCGTCTTTGCCGTCGCCGTCGAAGTCGGTGATCTGGAGGTTGTGAGTCGAATGGAGGCTTGCATCCGCTGTTTCGACGGGCCAGGGGGCGTTGAATGGGTCAGCGGGGACCGAGAAGACCAGGATGCGGACGCCCGGTCCCTCGCCCCAATTCGGCCCTTTGGTGTTCCGACCCTGAAGCGGTGCGACGACGAGTTGTCTCTTGCCGGTGCCGAGCACGTCGCCCCAACGAATCCGGTGCAATGTCGGCTCGGAAGCGATCGGAACGACCCGCCACTCGCCGTCCTTGGCACCCGTCCGGGTCAGACATTGAAGTGTCCCGCCGGTCTTGGTGTTCGCCGGCTGCCACGAGGCACCCAGGGCGAAGTCGACCCTGCCATCGCCGTCGATGTCGTGCGGCTGGATGCAGACGTTGTCGCGTTCGGTCGCACCCTTGATGATGACGTGCTTCGTCCAGGCCGGGTTTTCATACCAGTAAACCGCATCCTCAGCGACGGCCACCACGTCGAGCTTGCCGTCGCCGTTGACGTCGGCCGCTGTCACGGCGTAGCAGACGTTGCCGACGTGCGGGTCGATCTCTTGCGGCTTGAACGTCGGGAACTCGGCGGCGAGCGACGTGGATATGGTGAGGAAAAGGCTCAGTGCAAAGGCGGAGACACGCATCGGAGACCTCGCGTCGGGATAGCGGCGTGGGAGTCGGCCAGTCTCTCGCAGGCGGACGCGAGATGCAAGCAGGCTCTACGTCTCGCCGCCCGTCCCGAGCATCTGGTCCACCAGTTCGAGCGCCTGGTCTCTGGAATCGATCGTGCGATCAAGCTGGGCGTCGCGCACTCGATCGAGCAAGACGGCGAAGCGCGGCCCGGGTCGAAGGCCGTGACGCACGAGGTCATGCCCGGTCAAGAGCGGAGGGGGGTTGATCGGCCCGGCAGGCTCGTCGCGGCGATAGCGTTCGCAGAAATCGACATGCGAAACGTCGCCCGTCCCGGCCATCGCGATGGCGCGGTGGAGATCGAGGAGGTCGCCGATGCCCTCCGATGCGAGCAGTCGCTTGAGCTTCGACTCTTGAAGATGTGCCGCGTTGTCGAGCCCATGATGGTGTTCGACGAGCCAGGCCGTTCGGTCGCGCTCGGCGTTCGGGAGTTTCAGACCCGATGCGATGCCGATCGCGATCTCTCGTCCGATTCGTGCGTGATCGGGGTCACACTCGACTCCGTCACGGATGACGGGCATCCCCGCGTCAAGCAAGAGGGCGGCGAGGGCGAGGGGGAAACTCGGAGTCGCGGGCAGGTTGGCCAGCACGCGCATCATGCGGTCCCAGAGGCTGCCGCCTCGATCGAGCTGGATGTCTTTCATCGCCAGGAGTTGAGGCAAGATGGCGGCCAGGAGGCCCGTTTCCTCGGCAAGTTTGACCGCTTCGACACGGGTTTGATGCGTGAGCATCCGACGGAGTTCTTGCGCGATCCGCTCGACGGAGACGGTCGTCACCTCGCTTGCCATCGCACTGACGGCCCGCCGGGTCTCGGGCTCGATCGCGAAGCCGAACCGGGCCGCGAACCGCACCGCGCGGAGGAGTCGGAGCTTGTCCTCGGCGAACCGCGCGGAGGGGTCGCCGATGGCGCGGAGGAGTCCGGCTTTCAGGTCGGCCTGGCCTCCCACGTAGTCGATCACGCGCGAGTCGGCGGGGTCAAAGAACATGCCGTTGATCGTGAAGTCGCGTCGCGAGGCGTCGAACTCGGCCGTCGAATAGGTGACGGTCTCGGGCCGCCGACCATCGAGATAGACGCCGTCGCTGCGGAACGTCGCGACCTCGACATCGCCCGTCGATTGCCGACCGAGCACGCGGACCACACCAAAGCTCTCGCCGACGGCGAACGTGCGACGGAACAATTTCGTCACCTGCTCGGGACGCGCATCGGTGGCGACGTCGTAGTCGCTCGGTTCGAAGCCGAGCAAGAGGTCGCGCACGCAGCCCCCGGCCCAGTAGGCTTCAAAGCCTGCCTCACGGAGCTTGGCGACGACTTCAGTCGCGTGGTCGCGACGCGCATCGGGGTTCGTCACGGGAGTCATTCCGCCGCGTCGTCGGGTTCCGGATCGACTGTCGGCTCATCGATCCCACCCGACCGGTCGACGACCCGGATGGCGACTTGCGTCCCTCCATAGCGTCTGAGGTCCCAGGCATCGAGGTCAGGCAGCACCGCGTCGTCGAGGTCGCTCCGCGACTCGATAATCAGCATCGAATCATCGGGCAGTTTGGCCAGGAGCACTTCGAGCGACTGCCGCACGCGTTCGGGGTGATTCTCATATTCCCGATAGGGGGGGTCGAGGAAGATCACAACCGGCTCGCCCGCTTCCGGCTCGAATGCCCGCACCCAGCGATGAGCATCGGTCTTCACGACGCTCGTCCGATCTTCGTAGCGGAGCGTGGCGATATTCTTGCGGATGAGCGTGATGTTTTCGGCCTTGAGCTCGATGAAGACGGCCCGCGACGCCCCCCGGCTCAAGGCTTCGAGGCCGAGGCCGCCCGTGCCGGCGAAGAGGTCGATCACGACGCGGTCTTCGACGGCCTCGCCGAGGATGTTGAAGATGGACTCGCGCACGAGGTCACTCGTCGGCCGGGTCACGTCGTCGCGAGGCCCGTCGAACTTATGGCCGCGCCGTTCGCCGGCGATGATCCGCATGACATTCCTCTTCCCAATCGACAGACAGACCGAAGCAACTTGCTGACGTGCCAAGATACCAGGTTACGCCCATCCGGACACGTCCCGGCCCGGACAAGCTCACGCCACCGATCGACGGTCGAGTTCGGGTTGACGCTTCCGGACCTCCCGCCCATACTGCCGCGTCGTTTCCAGGGTGCCCGGCTGCCGCTGGCGTACCGTTTCCTGCTCCAGCCCGACCTGTTTCACCTCGCCGTCAAAGGGGCGGGGACGTCGATCGGCCCCAGGAAGGGGCGGATTTCGACCTCTCCGCAACGTTCGACTCCTCAATAGGGATGAGGTCCGCCCGCTCGACAGCCATCGGGCGAGACCGCGACACAGGACATGGATTGTCATGCTCGACCCCTTGCGCGCGGCGCTGATCGCCGTGATCTGTCTCGTGTTGGCCCCACAAGTAGCCCGGGCCAACGAGGTCGTCGACCGCGCCCGGGCGTTGCTCGCCAAGGGAGACGCCAAGGCGGCCGTCGCGATCCTCGAAACGGGCCTGCCCGACGCCGGTGCTGACCTCGGGCCGATTATCGTCGCGCTCCGCCAGGCCTATACCAAGGCCGCCGACCAGGCCGCCAAGGCGGGCAGGTCGGATGAGGCGAATGAATATCGCGAAAACCTGCTGATCCTCAACCGCCGGATGAGGGGCCAAACGGCCGAGACGAAGCCCGAGGAAAAGCCCGCGACGAAGTCAGTCGCCCTCCCTGAGCCGGTGCCGTCCAAGGTCGAGCCGCCCCAGCCCGACCCCGCCGCCGTGAAGGTTGAGACCGCCCCTCTCGCCGTCGAACCGGCCACGGCTCCACCCCAACCGCTGCACATCGAACCGCCCACGCCGGTCGTCAGTCCCGAGCCCGCACCTCGCACTGCTGAATCTCCGACCGTTTCCACTCCGGCCGAGATCCTCGACGCGGCTGATCGGGCCTATCTCGCCGAGAAATATCTCGACGCGGCCAAGGGCTATGCCCAGCTCGCCGCTCTCGGCAAGCTCCCGGCCGGTCGGAAGATCCACTGGGCCTATTGTCGGTCGGTCGACGTGGTCCAGCGGATCAAAGCGAAGCCGACGACCACCGCGGAATGGGCGAGCATCGACCGCGAGATCGGCGAGATCAAGGCTCTCAGCCCGCGCTATTGGTATGCCGAATACCTCCACAACCGCGCCGCGGATCAGTCGCGAGCCGTCGCGAAGCAGTCGAAGGGGCGGATCGTTCGAGGTGCGATGCCCGAGACTGAACGGCCTGCCGACGTGATCCGAGACCTCACCCGCAAGGCCCCGCCCGTCGATGCCCAGCCGCCGGTGTCCCGGCTCTCTCGACCGGGTGACATCGCTCTCGCCATGCCGTCGATTGAGACGCCCCAGGCGATCTCCACCCACGGCGATGCCGGCAAGTGGCAGATCAGGGAGACGCCGAACTTCGTGATCTTTCACGCTGACGCTGACCTGGCCGAGAAGGTGGCCAACGCAGCCGAGTCTGCCCGCGAGACCCAGATCAGGCGCTGGACCGGCTCGCCACCTCCGCGAGCCTGGACGCCCCGCTGCGAGATCTATCTCTATCCGACGGCGACGATCTTTGCGCAGGTGACGGGCCAGCCCGTCGACTCGGAAGGCTTCTCGACGATGGAGACCGACGGCGTGAAGACCACGCTTCGACGGATCAAGCTTCGAGCCGATCACCTGACCCTGGTCTCAGCCGTGTTGCCGCACGAAGTCACCCACGTCATCCTGGCCGACCTGTTCCCAACCCAGCAGGTGCCCCGATGGGCGGACGAGGGGATCGCGGTCCTCTCCGAGCCGTCGCACGAACAGGATCGGCGGATCGGTGACCTTCACCCGGCGATCGACGGCGGCAAGATCTTCTCGATCGAACACCTGATGGTCCGCGACTATCCCGAAGGCCCGCACTGGCCGCTCTATTACGCTCAGAGTGTCTCACTGACCCGGTTCCTCGTTGAAGAGGGGACGACGGGCCAGTTCATCGAGTTCCTTCAGGCCAGCCAGCGCACCGACCCCCAGACC
This sequence comes from Isosphaeraceae bacterium, assembly GCA_025356435.1. Lineage (GTDB taxonomy): Bacteria > Planctomycetota > Planctomycetia > Isosphaerales > Isosphaeraceae > CAMFLR01. The sequence continues at coordinate 35,113 of JANXSY010000085.1, forward strand.
GAGCTTCGGCGGGTCTATCGGATCGATGGATTCGCCGACCTCCAGGCCCGCTGGCTTGACTATGCCAAGACGGGCGTGAGGTCGAAGGGCGAGATTACCCGTAAATGACTCGCCTCGTGGGCTTCAAATGTGCCCTTCGAGGAGCAGCCCGACGAAATAGCCCACGGCGGCGACCCCGAAGCCGACGAGGAACATGTCTCGGCCGCTGACCCAGAGCCCGCGCCCCGTGAAGATGCTCCGGGCCGCGCCGACGCCGAAGTGCGAGAGCATGCTGGCCGCCAGCGAGACCCAGATCGCAATCCCCTTTGAGAGGAACAAAAAGGGGAAGATCGGGATGATCGCGCCAATAGCGGTTGCCGTGCCGGAGAGGAAGCCTTCCCGGAGCGGCGTCACGTCGGGCGTGCCGATCTTCAACTCTTCGCGAACCTTCGTCTCAAGTGCTCTCACAGGGTCGCTCATCAGGGCTTCGGCCATCGCGCGGGCCTGATCGACGGGCACCCCTTTCGCCTCATAGATCAGCGCCAGTTCCTCGATTTCGAGGTCAGGCATCAGGCGGATTTCTTCGCGTTCGAGGGCGATGTCATTCTCGTGGACCTCGGCTTCGCTCTTGGCCGCGAGGTAGCCGCTCGAACCCATCGAGAGGGCGTCGGCGACGGCGGCGGCGATTCCCGTGAGGATGACGATTCGCGCTGGAACGTTGGCACCGATCACACCGGCCACCAGCCCGAAATTGGCGGTAAGGCCGTCATTGAAGCCGTAGACGATGCTTCGCATGTAGCCGCCGGCACCCGTCGTATGCCAGGGCTCTCCCTCGCGACCGAGCATCGCGCCCAGGTCGCTGGCGTGCTCGGCCGACTCGCGTGCGACCGACGCGGCCACCTCGCGGGTCGCCGGGTCGCTCGTCCGACTCGCCAGACGGAGGAACGACGCCGCCTCGCGACCTTCCTCCGCGAGGATGCGCGGGAGGATCAGCGACGAGCCGACGCGGCGCGCGAGCCACGCCATGAGCCGGGTCCTGCGCGACGGAATCCTCGGTGGGACGGGCCGTCCTGACTCGGCAATCAGTGCCGACCAGCGATCCATGTGCCGGTCTTCGACGGCAGCGAGGCGGAGGAAGAGGTCTTTACGCTTCGGATCGACCTCGAACGACGCGAGTTCGCGGTAGAGATAGGCCGCGTTGACCTCCTCTTCCAGGTAATGTTCGAGGATCTTCGGATCGGTCACGACCTGACTCATCTCATCTCCACTTCCGGTCCGGGTCTCACGGGTGAGACCGGACCGCCTCAAGGTTCCCGGCGGGCGGATTCGCGTCGAATCGTAGATCGTGGTCCCTGGCCTTCGAATTCGCAAGCCGAACTGTGATGAATCAACAATCACTTAAAATAGGGCTGACGCTCGCGGAATTCGTACGCCTGCTTCTCGGCCCCTGCCCAGTCACCGGAGCGGGCCTTGTCGATGATCGCTTTGAGGTCGTTATATCCCTTGTTCGACAGCTCGCCCAGAGTCTGACGCTCCTCGATCCGTCGCGCATCGGCCTCCAGTTCTTTGGGATTCTTGAGCGAAATCGCCGTCAACAACGCCTCAAATTCTTGACGATTCTTGAGTTCGCGGGCCGAGGGCTCGCCCGAGCAACCGCCGATCGCGGGCAGGACGCAGAACGAAGCGACCAGGAAGATCCTCGCCGACGAGAGCCGTTTCCTAGTAGGCGTCGGCACTGATCACCTCCCCGTTACTCCGGCTGCACAGAGACTGCCAGGCGAGCAAGTTGATCGATTGCTTGATGAAACGAACCGAACCGTCCCCCATGAGCACATTTGCCCCGCCGGGATGGAGCGAATACATCTCGTCGGTATGGCCGAGCGGGCTGTTGGGTGGATGGATCACCATCGGGTCTTCATAGAGCGACGGCCCACTGTGCGCGGCGAGGATCGAGCTGGCGTAATCGTAGTTCACCCCTTGTCCGCCCGTGCCCGCGCTGGCGAAGGCGTTGTAGGCAAAATGCCGGTAGCCGGGGATAATTCCGACCCAGCTCGCATCGGCGAGGTAGGGTGTCTTCTCGCCCGCGAACACGGTGTTGCTGAGCCCGTCGGTCACAGCAGCGTAAGTCACGCGGCTGTTCCGATAGATCGGGCCGTTGCAGCCCTTCGCGGTGTCATCATAGTTCACGCTCGCCGGCATGCCCGAGTCGTTCCAGCCGACGTTGTATTGATAATTGGCCCGAGCGAACGCGGTATTCGCCACCGGCAAGAGATTTCCCCCGGCATCGACCATCCGACACGTCGCGTCGGGATTGTTCGCCGTCGGACAGTTGAAAACGTTCAGCGACACCCCCACGACCGTGCTGTTTTCCGGCACCCACGTCGGCAAATTCACGTTGATCGCATTGTAGAGCGGGGCCTGCTCGATCTGCGGCAAGAGCAGGGCGAGCCACCCCCAGCCGGGGCCGTTGTCGCCGGTCGCGGGGTCCGGATTATAACCGGGCACGCCGAACGACTTCATCGGCCCCGCAGTGCTGATGTATCCCGACACGATGCAGCCGACGCTCGACTCGTAGTTCGCGATCGCCAGACCGATCTGCTTCATATTGTTCGTGCATTGAGACCGTCGCGCCGCTTCGCGGGCCGCCTGGACTGCCGGCAGCAAGAGGGCAATCAAAACGGCGATGATCGCGATCACGACCAGCAACTCGATCAACGTGAATGCTCGACCATTCCTAGTTTGACGCGACATCGGAGCCTCCTTGGTTTAGCCAAAGTTTGTGTTCGTTTAGAGACTAACAAAGTCTTTTTTTATTTCAAGATGAATGTTTTGGTTGTCCAAAATTAATAGCTTGGAGTGACCCAGGTCATAGGAGGTTCACTTGTCAAATGGGCGTCGTTGCCGATCGAGTTATTGATTCGAGAAGAGCGATGGTTTTCACCTCGGTGAATTCTTCTTCACTCTGGAGACCACCGTCGGGACCATGCCTGACCCGCCAGGCTTGGACGACCGGTCCGCATCCAAGCCCCTCGGCGAGCCGAGCGGAGAGGTTCAACCTCAATCGTTCAGGCAGGTCAGCGGCGCTGACGTCGGCCACCTGGAGCAGTCGCCATCCTCCCTTCGCCGCGCGATAGGCGAGGTCGATCCGCCCTTCAATAGCGATCGCCTCCGATGATCCCTCGGGCCAGCGGACAGACCAGGAGACTTCCCGCGCGACTTCGACGGCCCCACCAATTTCCCGGCCGAGCGGCCCCTCGATCCAGTGACGGACACGCGCGATTGCCTCGGCTTCGATCCGCGCGGAGGCGGCCGGGAACTGACGACGGGCCAGTTCATGGGCCACGTCGTCGAGGGAATTCGGCCTGTACGAACGCGGATCGAGGAGGATCGAGCGAACGAGGCGGTCCAGCCGCGCGACGGAGGGGGAAAGACTTCGTGACGGGTCAAGGTTCAGACGTCGTAAGGCTGATGCGCTGGGGACGATCGGCGATGGCCCCGTATCTTCACTCGGAAGCGACCTTTCGATCAGTCGTGAGAGTGCCAAGACCGGCGGTCGGCGGCGTTTCCGGATCGTCTCCAGTGCCCCGCGAGGCTGGCCGTCGATGACCTCGACACCCGGGACGGCAGGCACGTCGGCGAGGCATGTCCCGGTCGAGAGGTCGAACCGCGCCTGGAGCAACTTCAGCGCCTCGGACTCGGCCTTGGCCTTGGCGAACGGATCGCCGCAGACCGAGAGGACGAGCAGGTCGCGGGCACGGGTCGCGGCGACGTAGAAGATGCGAATGCTCTCAGCGCGGTCTTCTTCCTTGCGAATCTGATCGTGGACGAGCCGACCGAGACTTCTTGTCCCCTTCGGGTTGCGATGCGACGGATCGTCTTCGTCCTTGGCATTGATGAGGGGGCCAAGAACCGGGTCGAACACCACCAGATCGCTTCTCGAACTGGATTTTCGATCGAGATCGGCGAGGATGACGACGGGGAATTCGAGGCCCTTCGCCTTGTGGATCGTCAGCAGGTGGACGGCCTCTCCCAGTTCTTCCGTGGTACTGGCCTCGTCTTCGTTCGGAGGATCGTTCCGATCGGCGCGAAGCCGCGCGACGTAGTCGGCGAGCGTGAAGCCCCCTTCGTTGTCGAACTTCCGCGCCATCCGCACCATCTTCCGCGCATTGGCCCGTTTGCGATCGCCGAGCGGTTCTCCGAGCAAGGCCGCTTCGAAGCCCGACTCTTCGAGAACCCGGGCCACAAGCGCGGCGATCGATTCGCGATCCTTGAACGATCGCCATCGGGCAAGACCCTCTCTGGCCCGCAGAGCGTTGGCCCGGTCGCGGGGCGAGAGTTCGGGAAACGACGCCTCATCATATCGGGCCAACCCCGAGACCAGACTCCGGTCGGGACCGGTCGAGAGCCAGAAGAGGGCTTCGTCGCTCAGGGCAAAAAACGGACTCCTCAAGGCCCCAGCCAGCGCGAGGGGATCGTGAGGATCGTCGATAAAAGCGAGGACGTTGATGATGTCCTGGATTTCCTGCTGGGCGTAAAAAGCGGCCCCGCCGATGACGTGATAGTCGACCCCGACCGAGTCGAGTGCCCGCTCGATCGGTGCGAAAAGAGCCTTCGCGCGAACGAGAAACGCGACGTCCCCTGCATGCATCGCACGCGGCTGATTCGTCTCCTTGTCGCGGACGAGGCGACCTTCGTCGATCCATCGTCGCACAAGCCCGGCCAGGCGCATGGCTTCGTCTTGCCTCCTGACGTCGACGGGGCGGCCATCCTTGCCTTCAGAGTCGTCGTGACGAGCGGGCCATGTGAAGACGACCGAACTCTGTTCCTCGGGCAAGACTTCGGGTCGGCCTGCGACCAGGGGCTCATAAATGTGGTCGAAAGCGTCGGCAAAGAGGGCGTTGACGAACGAGAGGATCGGCGGACGGCTCCGGAAATTCTCCGTGAGCGATCGTTGACCTCTGGAGGGGAACTCCAGGCGATATTTCGCGAAGAGTTCGGGCCTGGCCTCGCGAAATCCGTAGATCGACTGCTTGAAGTCGCCAACCAGGAAGAGCCGACCGCCCGCGAGGTCATCGCCCGCGATCCGCCGCACGATCTCGTCTTGAACGGGGTCGGTATCTTGAAATTCGTCGACCAGGATCAGATCAAATCGCGCAGTCAGTTCCGCGACCACCGTCGCTGCGTCGTCGCGGAGCAGGTCGAGCATCTTCAACAACAGATCGTTGAAATCGAGCGCGCCACGCGTGTGTTTGACCGATTCATAAGACTGCCACGCCCGATCCGCCAGCCGCGCGAATCGGATGCCGTGATCGGCACTTAAGAGGGTGTCTGTCCCCTCAGGATCTAACTTGTTCACGGCTTGATCGATGCACTTTCGAAATATAGCGAGCGTGTTCAGAGTCGCGTTGTAGAGGTACAGATCGGGCCATTTGTTCTTCGCGGGACTGCGAGGCATACTAGCCAGTTCTTTGATCACTGCCAGCGTCGCTAACAAGTCCGTAGACGACGGGTTGATCGAGGGCAGGAGGTCAAGGAGAAGGCTGAGTTTGGCGTAAGCCGCAGGTGGAAAGCTCTCGCGATTGGAACGGATGAGCCGCTCGCTCACACCGCCTTCCGCAACGACTTCGGCGATCACCAATCGCTTCACCTTGGTTTCGAACACTTCTTTCCAGATCGCGATCAGATCCTCGGGCGATTTCGCGGCCCACTCGATAAAATCGGGTGCCGAGCGGCTGCTCATGAGCGCGATGAGCGACTCTCGTACCCTGTTCAACCCATAGGCAACCGCCAGTTCATGGAGGTCATTGTCTCGCAAACGCAGAGAGGCGCGGAGCGTCACGTCGACGGCCTCCTCGCGACAGGTCGAGGCGATCGTCTCATCTAAAATCGAGAAACCCTGATCGACCCCCGCCTGGGCGGCGTATCGGCGGACGACCTCGCCGCAGAAGGTGTGGAACGTCCCGATCGGGGCGGCTTCAAGGCCCCGCATGATCCCGCGCCAGTATTCGGGGTCGTCACCCGCGTCGAGCTTCTTGCGACATGCAGAGCGCACCCGGCCCCGCAACTCGGTCGCCGCTTTATCGGTGAACGTCAGCGCGACGATCCGGTCGAGCGAAATTGCCTCGTCGCCAAGCGCGGCGATGAACCGCTCCGTGAGCACCGTTGTCTTGCCGCAACCGGCCCCCGCGCTGAGCGCGACACTCGCACCGCGCACCTCCAGGGATTGCCGCTGTTGTTCGGTGAGTCGAGTCGTGCTCAAGGGAATGCGGAGATCGTCACGAGCTCCTTCTCCAGGTTTCGGATCTGGCCGATCCGACAGACAACCTTATAATCACATGAATTTGTGCAGTCGACCTTCGTCGGGTTCACGGCAAATTGACCCTCGCGGAGCATGGACGCCAGACGGAGGACTTCCTCGACGACTCGCTCGCGGAAGGCGGGCCAATCGTCCCCCTTTTGTAGCCCAACGACCTTGAAGCCATCTTGACCCACACCCCAATAGCCAAAGTCGCAAGTTGAGGCGGAATCGCCAAAAAAGTGTCGCTCGACCGCGAGTGCATAGAGCGGCAACTGGACCAACTTCAGGTGTTTCGTCACTTCAACGCCTTCTGGCGGCTTGCCCGATTTGTAATCGATTACCCGGAAGGCTGGACCTGTGGCGGTCTCGATCAAATCGACGCGGTCGATCGAGCCTCGGAAACGGACTTGGCCCGCGCCGTCGCCCAATTCGAGAGCCGGGACGCCGTCGATCTCGCCTCCTCCGAAACGCAATTCGAATCGATAGGGGCGTGCGTCGAGACCGAGCGTGCCGCGATATGTGCTGAATTCGCTCGCGTATTTCTTGAGCCGTCGCCTCAATAACTCATCGTCGATCGCGCGGAGGCCGCCCGCAACCTCGCCCGCGTCGACATCGTCCACCTGAAGATCGACAGACATTCTTGATTGAATATGAACTTCGACCCGTCCCAGATCGTCGACATTGGCCCCTTCGGATTGGATCGACGTATGGATCTCCTCCAAGGTCGCGTGCAGACGTTGGCCCTGTGCGGCCCGATCATCGCGAAGCTCAGGACCGTCATCAACGGGCGCAATTTTGAGCACATATCTCTGAAAGAACTGGAACGGGCAGAGAGCAAATGACTCGAACTGGCTCGCGCTGAACGAGTGATCGGGACCAAACTGTTCGGCGATCCGGGCGATCAGGCTGCGGTCTTTGAGCAGACCGTCAAACTCGGTGAACTCGCGGGATCGGAGCCGGTCGTGGATGAGCCTCAAACTGGCGGCAGTCCCCTCCAGCGAGCCTCGGTGGAGCGGGTCCCCGAGAAGATCCCGCAGGCTGGCGGATTGGCGATCGAGGCAGGCTCGCGCCAGGGCGAGCACTCGTGCATCAGCGGGGGCTTGTGCGAGTTCTGGATGTTCGCGAAAGCTTGGGTCGAGCCGGGCGAGGGTACGAGTTTTCGAGGTATCAACCAGTCGACGGACGTCATCGAGGAAACCGGCGGGGAGGAGGTCTTGGCCCTTCTCGTCGGTCGTCGGCGAGAGGAGCACGACCTGATCACTCGCCGAGCCGAGGGCGTGGAGGAACTGAAGCCTCTCCCTCGCAAACGCGAGCGATTCGCCTTCAATCCCGCCTTCGTCGTCACCGTCCTGTGGGACGACGGCTTCGCGGGTCGGGAAGGTTCCTTCAGCCAGGTTCATAAGAAGGATTGCGCGAGCTCGCGTACCGGCGACCTCGTCGACAGTCGCGAATCGCACGATCCCCGGGCCGGCGATTTGGGGAGGGGCGTCGAGGTCGAGAAGAATTGCCTCGACCTCGCGGGCAAACCCGTCACGGTCGAGCGGTCGGCCGGAGAATTCACGAATGAGCGAGTGGTCGTCAAGGGCTTCCCAGACCGCGTCCAGAGCATCGTGATCTCGGGCCGAAGCTCCGAGGCCGAGCTTGGCAGCCATCCGTTGAAGCGAGGCTGCGTGACCGAGCCAGGTCGTTTCCTCCGACGGCGGGTCGATGGCTTTGGCGATACGATCGAGGACCGCTCGCGCCCGGGTCGCGCGAAGGCGGTCGAGGCCTTCGGGCAAGCTTGCGCGGTCGAGTGCAGCTTCGATATGACTCCGCCCCCGGAAGACGCGCAACGACTGAATGACCGACGCCGCCTCAGCCCTCGACGACGGATCGGGGGCGGCAATCTGCCCGTTGCGGAGCAAGCGGATCAGCGGGATGCCCTCCCATCCGCCGACGGGGATCGACATCGCCAGTCGGAGCGCCGCGACCGCCGGCTCGGTCCCGAGCGGACGCCGGTCGCTCCCATACGCCGGGATGCCCCAGGAGTGCATGATCTCCATCGCACGCGCGGCATCGTCGTCAACGTGTCGAACCAGGACCAAGACCTCGTCGGGCGGGATTCCTGATTCCAGGCATTGGCGAACCTCGCGGGCAAGGAGAAGGCCGAGACCCTCTCCTTGCGGACCCGAGACGAACGAAAGTCCCTCGACATAGCCGATTTGGTCGAAGGGCGATTCGCCACTAAAAAGCGAGGTTTCGAGGGTTCCGCGCGGGTTCGAGTCGTCAGCCTCGAACGCCTCATCCTCGAATCCCGCCTCCATCAGTTCCGAGCGAAGGGGAGAAATCGCCGGGTCGTCTCCGGATATGTCGCCGGAGGTTGGAAGCGTCACGATCACGTCCAACGAGCGCCGGACCGCCCACCGGATCATGTTGAGTTGTGCAAGATTGGGCGCGACGGGGTCGAGAAAGACCACCGATTTCCGGCGTCCAAGTGAGTCGGCCTGAAGGGAATTCGCGGCCCAGATGGCCAGCCCGGTCGCATCTACGGCCCGATGCTCGGCGAGGAGCTGACGATAGAGGCGGAAAATCGCCCACTCGGCTCTGGTGACGGCGTCGTCGCGGGGAGGCGGTTCGTTAAGCTTGCGATCGGATCGGGTCCAGGCCGCGATCCGGCTGCGGAGCGCCTTTCGCGTGCCCGGCAGGTCGGCGACTACCGAAAGCGGGCCGAGTTGGTCACGCTCGCGAGCCCGGTCGATCGACGCGACGAGTATGGCCCTGGCCGAAGCGTCCGAGAGCAGAGCGGGGGGGCCAGGATGCCGCCGCGCGACTTCGGTCCAGAGTTGATCCCAGCAGAAAACCGAGGGGGCGTAGGGACCGCTCCCCCTCCGCGTCAACTCAGCTACGACCTGGTCGCGAGCGAGTGGCGTCGGGACGACCCACAGGGCTTCCGCCCCAACCCGCTCGATTGCCCGACCGCGAAGGTCAGCAGAATAAGGCCCGGTCCAGAGTAGGCGGGTTGGAGACATCTCGGTCAGACCTCCAACCCTTAGCCCGTGGCACGACTATCCCGGCGATCGACTCGCCAGCGCTAGCACCGCGATTCCCAGGAGAAATAGGTATACAGAAAAATACCATAAGACCCCCGCGCGAGCAAGGCGTACGAGCCAGATGATCGCGCTATAGCCCACAATCCCGGCTATGAGAGTCGCGAGCAAGATCGGCCCGATATAGCTCGGCGCGAGCATTTCTGAGGTGACATCCTTCAATTCCAACACCCCTGCGCCGCCGATCACAGGGATCGCCATCAGCAGGCTGAAGCCGACCGCCCAGCTTCGATTGAAGCCGAGGGCGAGGGCCGTCGTAATCGTCAGGGCGCTCCGGCTCACTCCGGGGAGTGGTGCGAACATCTGCGCCAGGCCGACCGTCAAGGCGTCGAGATACGTCGTTTGCGACGGCCCTTTCTCGCCACCTTTGAGCCGTGTGGTTACCAGTAAGACGGCGGCCGTCACCAGGAAGCCCGCGCCGGCCCAGGTCAGGCTCCCGAAGGCGGCTTCGATCTTCTTCTTGAGCAACAGTCCGACGAACACCGCCGGAATCGTGGCGATGATCGCGAGAACACACGTGCGAATGACCGCTCCTCGCTGAAATTCCGGCGGGACGCTCAGGTCTCCGAGGAATCCGCGTGTCGCATTCAGACCGACCTTGCGGTAATAGATGAGGATCGCCGCGAGTGTGCCGAGGTGGACCATCACCACGAAGAAGAGGTTTTCCGCGCCGGTCTGCGAGCGGCCTTGCATCCAGTCGAGGAATTTCTGGGTGATCGAGAGGTGGCCGTCGCTGGAGATCGGCAGGAACTCGGTGAGGCCCTGGACGATGCCCAGGATAATATCGTTGATCCAGATCATGGGGCCTCGTAGGCGGGATGTCGGGTCAGGAAGAGGCGGCGTCATCGCTGAGTCGGGGGATGGCGGCGACGACGTACCCCAGACCACTATAGATCGTGAACCCGACCGCGAGCCACGTCAAGACGTCGCGCGTCATCAGCCAGGCCGCCCCCGGCTTGGCGCTCAGGCAAAACAGGATGGCGGCGATCGAGAGGCATTGAAAGGTCGTCTTGAGCTTCCCGGCCATCTTCGCTCCGAACGCTTGGCCCTTGCCTTCGATCAGCGAGCGGATGCCCTGGATCAGGAGTTCGCGAACGACGATCACCGCGACCATCCACGCCGAAAGTCCGGTGTCCGCCGTCGGCAGACTGACCAGATAGACGAGGATCGCCGTGACGAGCAGCTTGTCGACGAGCGGGTCAAGCTGGCGGCCGAGCGCTGAGGTTTGGTTCAGGAGGCGGGCGAAATAGCCATCGAGGGCGTCGGTGATCGCGGCGACCCCGAAGACGACCAGGGCACCGAAGAACCACTCGTGTGCGATCAAGACCAGCACGATCACGCCCAGGCCGAGCCGGCTCATGGTGAGCGAATTCGGCACGTTCCAGAACCGAGGCGTCGACCGTGCCGGCGCGGCGTCTGCGACGTTCATGTCTGGGTGCTCATTGAATGATATTCAGGGGCGACGACGCCTTCTTGCGCGACTTGGGACGAGCACGTCGCCGACGGGGCGGGGCTGACGACTTCGCCTTGGCGACGAGGTCATAACCCGTCGCGCCGACGATCTCGCACGTCACCATGTCGCCGGGCTCAATCCCGTCTCCCTGGACATAGCACACGCCGTCGACGTCGGGGGCGTCGGCATAGGTCCGGCCCATCATCAAGCCGACGAGCGATGGGTCGGTCGCGGGGCCATCGATCAGCACATCCATCTCTCTGCCGATGAGCGACTGATTGAAGGCGAACGCGATCTCTTGCTGCGCCGCCATTACGCGGTCTCGGCGGTCGGCCTTGACCTCTTCCGATAGGTGGCCGGGAAGTTTGGCAGCGGGGGTGTCGGGTTCGAGCGAATAGGGGAAGACGCCGAGCCGTTCGAACTTCGTGGCCTTGACGTAGTCGAGCATCTCTTCGAACTCGGCCTCGGTCTCGCCGGGGAAGCCAACGATGAAGGTCGTCCGCAAGACGAGGTTCGGGATCGTCGCGCGGAGGCGGTTGACGATCGTCACGGTCTCGTCTTTCGTGTGACGCCGATTCATCAATTTGAGCATGCGATCGTTGATATGTTGCAACGGCATGTCGAGATAAGGGATAACCTTCTTGCCGCTCGCGAGGGTCTCGTACAACTCTTCTGTAAAATAATTCGGATAGTTGTAGAGAATTCGAATCCAGTCGACCCCTTCGACTTCCTCAAGCGCCTGGAGCAATTCGGCCAGGCGGGGACGACCGTAGAGGTCGAGGCCATAATAGGTCATGTCCTGGGCGACGAGGTTCAACTCGCGGACGCCGTCTGCGACAAGTTCACGCGCCTCTTCGACGATCGCCTCAATCGGCTTGGTGATGTGCTTACCGCGCATGAATGGGATCGCGCAGAACGTGCAGAGCCGGTCACAGCCTTCCGAGACTTTCAGATACGCGAGGTGCTTGGGAGTGATCCGCAGCCGAGACCGATCATCCTGCGCCTGGATTGGCACGGGGCGGAAGAGAGTGCGCTGCTCGTGGAGATCGCCCATGATCCGGTCGGCGATCTTGGCGATCTCTTCGCGGCCATAGACGCCGACGACCTGATCGACGTCGGGGACCTCTTCGAGCAACATTTCCTTCTGCCGCTCGGCCAGGCAACCCGCGACGACCACCCCTTTGAGCAGTCCTGCCTTCTTGCGGTCGAGCATCTCGCGGATCACGCCGAGTGACTCTTGCCGCGCGGCGTCGATAAAACCACAGGTGTTGATGATAACCAGGTCGCACTTCTCGGCGTCGGGCACGAGCACATACCCATCCTGCGCCAAAAGCCCAAGCATCCGCTCGGAGTCGACGAGGTTTTTCGGGCAGCCCAGGCTCACGAAGGAGTAAGTACCTTTGACTTGCGAAGCATCACTCATTGTCAAATGTTTCTCTGATGATCTGATCTATTGCGCGATGAATAAGCTGTTCATCGCTCTTTGGCCTGACGGGTGCTCTTATCGGATCGATGGATTTGAGCAGCAGCACTGAGATGTCTTGCCAACGCTCGGTCGATGTGGCTTAACCCTCTGAACGGTGTCGGCACACCATCTCTGGATGTCCCACGTCGAAGGTCCGGCCGCTCGCCATGCACATAGGAAAGGGGCGGAATGGTTCGGAGGTGACAAAATCCAAAACGATTCCTTGTGCCAGCATGGTCGAGGCGTTTGTCCCCAAGAATGGCTCAGAGGGTTACAACTTCAACGTCTAAGCCTATGTTGCCTACCGACTCGGCGTCAAGCCGTCGAACGAAGTCCGGACCGGCAAACACTTGTTTTCCCGCGATCGGACCATTAGACTAATCGCAGTCGCACCCGTAGCTCAACTGGATAGAGCATCGGTCTTCGGAACCGAAGGTTATAGGTTCGAATCCTATCGGGTGTATTTCTGTAAGTCCCGCCGAGAGCAAGTTTTAGCTCGTCCGTCGGGCAAGACGGCGTGGCCCAAGTTCTCCACAAAAGCCGGTACACTATCGGCTTTGGAGATTGGCCCGCATCCGATTGTATAACTTGCACTCCCTCCTATCGCCTCCACAAGCGATCCGGGCAAGCCGTCGTGATGGTGAACCGTCGCGACTTTTATCTCGGCAAGCATGGCTCACCGGATAGCCGGTCCGAATACGATCGGCTGTTGGCGGAATGGCTCGGCTCTGGTCGTCGCTCCCAACCGATCAAGAGCGAGCGGGCCGTGGTAGCAGACTCGGGGACGAGTTCGATACTCCGTCGTCCGTCCATCATGGCCTTCAGGCCGTCACGGGCCTGCGGAGGGGCGGAGCGGAGGTAAGAGAGTCGGAGCCGGTCAAACCTGTCGCGGTGGCGTTTGTCGAAGCCATCTGGCCCCATGTCGCAAGACAGTTTTGGGCTATGGCCAAGTTGCAACGGCTTACGGCGATGCGACCGGGGGAAGTCTGCATGATGCGGGCGACAGACAACGCTACGTCGGGGTGAGTCTGGCTGTCCGATCTCGGCCCACACGCCCAAGCCGTTCGGAAACCCTGGCTCCGAACCGAGCCTGCCGCCTATCTGTTCTCTCCGGCAGAGGCGACGGTCGAGCGTCGAGCCATCATGCGAAAAAGCGAAAGACCCCGTTCAACCCTTACAGACTGATCGGAGCAAGCAAACTCCCGACAAGGTCCCGGGTGAGCGTTAAGATATGGATTCCTATCGTCGCGCCGTATCCAACGGTTGCAATCGGGCGTGTGTGCCTAAACTCGATCCATAGCGCAACCTCGAGTTTTCAGTTTCGCCGGCTTCGAACTCGACCGCCGAAGTCGAAAAACTCGGGGTCTCAAAGTGATTCGGGTTTAGAACGACTTGACACGAAGGAATCGAACGAGGAGATCGTTGATCGGAGCTAACGCAGTATTGCTGAGGAGACGCCCCGATGACGGCTTTCACCGGGCGCTCACGAAAGAAGGGCTGTGCGATTTCAAGAGGCCATCGATCCGCTCGAGGTCTCTATGCATCTCAACGAGATTTCGGAAACGCTGGTTAGGGTTTTTCGCCAACCCTTTATGGATCCAAGAAGCGAGACCTTCTGAGATCTCGGGCCGTCGTTGTCGGACTGGGATTGGTGGCTCGTGGACGATCCGATGCAGCATCTCGGGGACAGACCCATCGGTGTCGAATAGATAGTGCCCGGTGAGGAGGTAGTAGAGCGTCGCGGCGATTGCGTATTGATCAGTCGCTTGCTCGGCTGCGGCGAAGTCTTGGAGTTGCTCCGGGGCGACGAACGGGAAATGGCCCGCCTTGAGGCAGGCGTTCGTGAGCCTGGCCTGCGCATCTCCCGAAGTGAAACGGGCGAGCCCGAAGTCGGCGAGCTTTAACCGCTCCTCATTCCGGACCCGGGTAATGAGTAGGTTGTTGGGCTTGATATCACGATGGATCAGCCCCTTAGCGTGGGCGTAATCCACGGCCTCAAGGAGCTGGGTGGCGAGGCTGAAGACTCTCTCGATCTCGAACGGCCCGGAGGTGTCGAGAATTTTTGCAGCATCCTGCCCCTCGACATATTCCATGGCGAGATAATATCGCCCTTGGTTCTCGCCCGCTTCGAGGAAGGCGACGATATTGCGATGCATCAACCGGCTGAGGATCTCTCCCTCGCGGAGGAAGCGGGCTTTATCCACCGCCGTCCATCCCGAACCGAGGTCGAGACCCGTTTTGAGCGCTACACGCAGCTTGTCCTTGGCGCGGAGGGCGAGCGAGACTGAGCCCATACCGCCCTGGCCGAGCGGCCGGAGGATGTAATAGTCGGGCGTCCATTGCTCGCTGTCGGCCATCTCGTCTCGACAGATCACGCAGAGGTCGACGGGCGACTCCGGCGATTCGGCCTCAATGTACGTGGAGCGGCAACCGAGACAGAGCTTGGCCAACTGTTCGAGAGTAGGCCGATTGTCGTTCGAGCCGTATAGGTCCATGTCAATGGTATGAGGCCGCGTGCCGATCGCCGAGCCTTCTCCAGTGATGTTGACCCGAAAGGTTGTCTCGCCCGCTGCAATCTCGTCGCCGTCGGCGAGGATCGCGTCGGTGACGCGGCTACCATTCACAAACGTCCCGTTGGAGCTGTTGCGGTCACGGACCATCACCCGGTCACACCTCAGCTCAATGCTGAAGTGATGTCGCGACATGTGATGGTCGGTCCGCTTGACGCGAAACGCCGAATCCGACCCGCGCCCGATCGGATAATCCTTAACTTCCGCCGATCTGGGCGTATCGAACGGCGTCGACATGCCGAGATTTTCGCCCAAGATGATCGTCAGGAGGACTTTCATGGCACAACCAACCCTCAAAAGCAGGGTGGAAAGGGGGGGGGGGGATCAAGCAACGATCCGAGCGATCGAGACGTTGATCTGAGCGACAGTAGAAAACACGGAAAAGTCAGGCCTAATGTCCACAAGATACCACAATATCCGAGACGACTTACCCAAGACGCAAACGTCCTAAACATGCCTTCGGTGGTTAACACTCGATCTAAAAATAACCGCATGTTTCTCTGGGATCAAGGATAAATCAAAAAATCTCCCCCTCTTGGCCCATTCATCCGGACATCCCAGGCACCGTCCGCGGGCTGTGATATCCACAGCGGTCATGGGAACTTAATTTTTCTGAACAATCTGTTTTTGATTTAGAAACAATGTTTGGATGTCGATTGACTTGCTTGCTAAGCTGGATAAGTAGAGTAAATTAGTCTAATTGAAGCCAAGATATATCGACGACGATGATGTCGTGTGTCTGACAGCGGTTGTCTTCGGAATCGGAACAAGTCAAACCCGCATCACGCGGTCCAAGCTGATTAACCAAAGAACCAGGAGAGTCGCATGATCCCCCCCCATGACTCGACCCGTGACCTCACCTCGCGTCCCACCCGCCACCGCCGACGCGGCTCAAAGCGAGGCCTCCTCGCTCGCCCAATGACGGCGCAGGCTCCGTGGTGCGTCCTGGAGCGGTTGGAGGAACGGACGCTGTTGGCAGCTGCGGTATTGAATCTAGGTACTGGAGTGCTTACATCCGTCAGCATCGGCACGACTGGCGACCTGATCGCACCCCATGCCACGCTCATGGGTGTGCCCGACCTGACCGCGTCGGGGACCTTGACGGTTTCGGCATCGACGGCGTCGGCCAAAGATCAAATCACGATCAGAAATCTCAACACGTCGATCGGCTTTGTCACTGCCGGCACGAATGACGGCACGAATGGTAAGTTGGTCGTGACCCTGAACAAAATGGACACGGATCTACAGATTCAGGATCTCATTCAAAACATCCAATACAGCAACACGAGCACGAGCGTTCCTTCTCCGTTGCATTCCATCACTTTCACACTCGCTGGGATCGACTTTTCTCCAAACCCATTGAGTGCGAATACTTTCACGACCACGACCAAGGAGATCACGTTCGACACCGGCCTTTCCGTCCTCTTCGCGGATTTGACAATTCCAGAGCTGATCATCGGTGAGGATCTGACCTATAGCGTGGTGGTGGCGAACACGAGCGGCCACGATGAGTCGAAGATCGCCCTCAATCTGAACCTGCCTACGAATGTCATCTTAAGTCCGCTGTCACAGTCCAACCCCCCGTTTTCGCTCTCCGCTGGCATGACCAAAACTTTGATGTACACGGTGAGGGCACAATCGACTTACGACACGACAAACAAGTTGACGGCTTCTGTCTTCGCGACGTTTACCACGGATAAAACGGTCTCAATCACGACGATGCAATACACCTCTATGCCGATGCCCGTCGGCTACGTCCAGATTACCTCCCCGGCGACGGTCGTCGCCGACGGTACTCCGCCGTCGGTTGCCTTCACGATCGCGCTTGGTTCGAAGGACAGTAACTTCCCGCAGGGTCACGACTTCGTCAAGGACTTCGGACGAACGGTGAGCGTCAACGTGGGAAAGTCGGGGACAGCGGATTCGACAGACATCACGCTCGTGACGAATTCACCGGTGTCGGTCGGCGGCCAACCCGTGACATTTACGGTGCAACCGCTCGACAATCATCTGATCAATGTCACTCGCGATTTGGACCTTCAGCTCACGCTTGCCAACGATTCGAGCCCAGGCACAGCGGATCAGACCGTCGCGAAGCTAGACATCAAACACGTCAACGCCAACGCCACGTCAGTGACGAACACTGGCGACGTGGACAGCATTGGTTCGTTCCGGTATGCCCTCAAAGCGGCAATCGCCAACTACAACGTCAACAAGGTCATTCAAACGGTAGGCTTCAACACTAACCTCACCGGGACAATCACCCTCAGCAGCGCCCTAGATACGATCACGGTCCCGGTCAAGATCGTCGGCGTGCCAGGAGTCATCATTGATGGATCGCAAGTTACTGGTTCCGCGCTCACAATCGGAGCGCAGGTCAACATCAGCAACTTGACAATCCAGAACTCTCAAGGCTTCGGCATTCTCGTCATGCCCTCGTCGGACAACTCCAATTTCACCAACGATACGCTCCAGAACAACACGTTGGGCGGGATCAAATTCAACGGGGTGAGCGGCAATACCATCTCCGGCAGCATGATCAGCAACAATTCCGGACCTGGCATCGAGATCATGGGTGCAACGGGCAATCTGATCGGCACTGCAACAAACATCCTCAGCAACGGTGGCGGGACCGGCAACATAATCGCCAACAACGGCGGGGATGGAGTTCTCATCGACTCCGTTAGCACCAACAACGACATTCATGGCAACTCGATCTATGGGAACGGCAATCTTGGGATTAACAACAAGAACGATCCCTCCGCGCTGACCGTTCTTGGCGCGAGCTTGATTAACGGTCAATTAAGCGTCCAGGTCCAAGCCAAGCTCGCCATGAACACGACGACTCGGTTCGACATCTTCACGCAAGACGGAGGAACGTCAAATCCCCAAGGGCAGACCTACTTGGGAAGCATGGACGTAACATCTACCTCGCCCAACGTCTCAAGTTATCCACTGAGGATCGCGACTTCGTCCCTCGTTACCGTGGGACAGATCGTCACCGTGAACGCAACGACCGTGAACGCAACGACCGTGACGACACCTGTGGTCGCCCTGAGCGACACCTCCCAGTTTTCGATGTCCGCGACCATCACCGCCGATAAGATCACGGTCACGAGTCTCGGCGACACCGATGACATAACAAAGAAGATAGATCTCGAGCACCTCACTCTCCGCACGGCGATCCGACTTGCCAATTGGAACAGCATGAAGTCCGGGATGGCGAGCACGATTGTTTTTGACCTTAAGTCGACAAACCCCATTACTCTGTTGGATCTACTTCCCGACATCACGGGGCAGGTCATCATCGACGGCTATCAGGCGACGGGCGATCGCCGTAAGTCTGACAGAGATGGCGTCGAGACCGCAGCCGCCATCTCAGTGACCCTTGTCGGAGGCAGCGGTGTTAAGGTCGGCCTCACGATCAACGGGGCAGGTGCGACGATCGAGGGCCTGCGATTCCAGAATTTCGCATCCGAAGCGATCTGGGTCCAAACCAGTTTGAGTGGTTCACAAATCAGCGGAAACGAGATTGGGGTCGGATCGAGTGCTGAAGACTATGGTGTCAAGGTCGATGTCTCAACCGGCGCATCCAACGTTCTGATCGGCGGGCCGGGCATCGTCGATCGCAACATTATCTCGGGGAACAAGACGGCCGGGGTCTACGTGAGTCGCACGTCCACGGGGGCGACGATTGAGGGGAATTTCATCGGACTCAATAGTGATGGACTGTCGCTCGACAACACCAAGACCATGACGGGCGTGTTGATCGATGGCACGCCGAACGTCAGCGTCCTGAACAATGCGATTGGTGGCAACGCCTATGGCGTCCAAGTTCTCGGCGGTACGGCGTCCGGGGTCACTATCGGGGGCAATGCGATCGGCACCAACCTGATCGCAGGAAGCGGTCACGCGGACCACTCATTGAATCTAAGCAACACCACCGACGGCATCCTGGTGAGTGGCGTCATGAATTCTGGCGTGTCGATCATGAAAAACGTCATCGCCAGTTCCGGCCGTGGAGTTAACGGTATCCACCTGTCCGGATCCAGCAATACCAGCATCCAAGGCAATTTCATCGGTGTTAAGAATGCCGCTGGCGATGCAATCGACGGCAGTAGCAATTTCAGCATCGGAGGCGACGG
This sequence comes from Isosphaeraceae bacterium, assembly GCA_025356435.1. Classification (GTDB taxonomy): domain Bacteria; phylum Planctomycetota; class Planctomycetia; order Isosphaerales; family Isosphaeraceae; genus CAMFLR01. The sequence continues at coordinate 54,109 of JANXSY010000085.1, forward strand.
CATCCTGGCGATTGACTCTCCTGGGACGATCATCGGGGGCGCCGCCACGCCCAACTTCATCGCGAATTGCGGGATGATTGGGGTCGAGATCACAGCCGCAGCCATGGGCACGAAGATCGTCGGCAACACGATCGGGGCGACCGGCTCGAATAACGCCGTCACGATCCACGACCTCGTGATCATGCCGAATCCCCTCCCGATGGGTTCGTCGAGCGTATCGGTTCAGAATAATGTGCTCACAGGCTCCACAGACTCCACAGGCACCGGGAACGCCCTGGAGTTGAAGTCGGCACCATCCGTCTCGATCACCGGGAACTTCATCGGAGTGAATCGGGATGGCACCCCCCGCTTGAAGAACATCGATGGCACATTCCCGATCAGCCTTGGCGACGGCATCTTGGTCAATGCTTCACCGTTGACGACCATCCTCGGCAATGTGATCGGCATGAACAGGAATGGTATCGAAGTGCAATCCGGGTCAGATGGTAGCTCAATCCAGGGGAATCGGATCGGAACCGACCCGTCAGGGACGATCAAGCGGGCGAACTCGGTGGGCATCTTGCTCAATGGTGCTTCGGGCATGACGATCGGTGGCGTGAACTCGACGGTCGGCGTGCTGACGGCGGGCAACCTGATCTCGGCGAACACTACGAGTGGGATCGAGGTGACAGTTAGGTCGTCGGCCAACATGATCCTGGGGAACTACATCGGGACCGACGTCAACGGCTCGTCGGCCCTGGCGAACGGGGTGGGGATCGACGTCGTCGGGGTGGTGGGCGGGCTGACGATCGGGTCGAACGTGATTTCCGGAAACTCGAATCCGGTGCTTGACTCGTCGGGCAATCCCATACTCACGGGCGATGGCGTCCGGCTTGAGTCCTCCACATCGGGCATTACCCTGACCGCGAACTCTATCGGCATCAACGCTGCCGGGAACGGCCCGCTCCCGAACGGGGTGAGCGGCGTTCACGTTATGGGTTCGAGCGGTAACACGATCGGGGCCGCGAACTCCTTGCCAAACGGCGGCCCGCTGGCTGGAGGCAATCTGATCTCCGGAAATACCACCGGTTCGGGCATCCTGATCGATGGATTGTCGGATGCCAACATCATCGAGGGGAACTGGATCGGCCTCAACCTTACGGGCAATCTAGCGGTCGGGAACAAAGTCGGCGTCGAGCTCATGGGCTCGTCCGGCACGACGACGCTCACGGAGAACGTCATCTCCGGCAACACGACCGGCGTTTCGTTCGACGGCTTCCCGAGCAGCATGGCGATCCTCAAGAAGAGCTATATCGGCACCGATCCGACCGGTACGATGGCGGTTGGCAACGGGACCGGCGTCGTCGTCCATGCCTCCAACTCCACGATCGGCGGGGCGGGCTCCGCGAATCTCATCTCCGGCAACACCGGGGACGGCGTCAAGGTTATGACGGCCGGCGCGGGATCGACGGTCAGCTTCAACTCGATCGGGCTTAACGTCAACGGTGCGGGCCTTGGTAATCGAGACAACGGGATCGAATTGATCGATGTGAATGGAGACGCCTTTTCGACCGTCGCGTCCAACGTCATCGGCTTCAACGGGGCGAACGGCATCAAAGCGAGCGGTCATTCATCCAACGTCACCATCGCGTCGAACTTCATCGGCTTGACGAAAGGCTCTTCGCCTACGGAGATTCCCAATGTCGGCGACGGGATTTTACTCAGCAACGTGAGCGTCACGACTGGAACGACCGTCGACGTTACGGGGAATATGATCGGCGGCAACGACGGCAGCGGCGTCGAGATCAGCAACTCGTCCGGTGCGATCATCGAGAACGGACTCGTGCCTGTTGAGGACGTGACCAACCCTCTCGCGTTCGGCAACCGGCTCGCCGGCGTGATGATCGATAAGATGTCGTTGAATAATACCGTGAGAAACAATGTCTTCGCGAACAACGGCGGAGACGGCGTCATGATCACTGGGGGAGCGGCCGGCAACACGATCTCGGGAAATACGATCGGCGGCGCGAACATCCCAGGCCCTGCAAATCGGTCGAATCGGTCGAACGGTGTCGAGATCAACGGCGGGGCATTCTTCAACAATCTGACGAATAACCTGATTGAAGGGAACCTCGGCAGCGGCATCTTGATCTCGGGTGTTGGAACCAACTTCAACAGCCTCACCAGCAACACGATCGGAGGCGTGGCCACTTCTCAGGCCAATATCAACGACGGCGTGACGATCAACAACGGGGCGTCAAACAACTCGCTCAAC
>JANXSY010000119.1 GCA_025356435.1 Isosphaeraceae bacterium
ACCACGAACCATCTGCCGACGCTGCCGCTGAACATTGAGGACGAACTCAAGGAGAGTTACCTCACGTATGCGATGTCGGTCATCATCAGCCGCGCATTGCCCGACGTGCGCGACGGATTGAAGCCGTCGCAGCGACGCATCCTGGCGGCCATGCGTGACTTGGGGCTCAACCCCAGCGGATCAACGAGCAAGTGCGCGGGCATCGTCGGCGAGACGATGAAGCGGTATCACCCGCACGGTGACAACTCGATCTATCCTACCCTCGCCCGATTGGCGCAGTGGTGGAACATGCGGCACCTGCTCATCACCGGCCAGGGCAACTTCGGCTCGATCCACGGTCTGCCCCCCGCCGCGATGCGGTACACCGAGGCCAAGCTCAGCCCGATCGCGGCCGAGATGCTCGATGATATCGAACTCGACACCGTCGACTTCCAGCCGTCTTACGACGAGAAGCACTCCGAGCCGCGCGTCTTGCCAGGTCGGTTCCCGAACCTGCTCGTCAACGGATCGGGCGGGATCGCGGTCGGGATGGCGACAAGCATTCCTCCCCACAACCTGGGCGAAGTCTGCGACGCCACGATCGCCCTGATCGACAATCCTGACATCGACCTCGACGAGTTGATGCAGATCATCCCAGCCCCTGACTTCCCGACCGGGGCCACAATCTGCGGCCACTACGGGATCAAAGAGGCGTACCGGACCGGCCGTGGCAAGGTGATGATTCGCGCCAAGTACGCGATCGAAGAGCAGAAAGACGGCCGATCGCAGATCATCTTCACCGAGATCCCCTACCAGCTTACCAAGGAACCACTCCTTAAAAAGCTGGCCGAACTGGTGAACGGCGATCGAGTGACGGGCGTGACCGACATTGTCGACGAGTCGGACCGCAAGCAGCCGGTGCGGATCGTCGTGAAGGTCAAGAAGGGGGAAGACCCGCAGGTCGTCCTCAATCAGCTCTATCAGTATTCACAGCTTCAAGATTCGTTCAGTGTCATTATGCTGGCGCTGGTCGATGGTCGTCCCAAGACTCTGCCGCTCAAGGAATTTCTCCGACTCCATGTTGAGCACCGGATCAACGTCATCCGGCGTCGGACTCAGTTCCAGCTTCGCCAGGCCCGACAGCGTGCCCACATCGTCGAGGGGCTGCTGATCGCGCTCCACTATATCGACGAGATCATCCGCACAATCCGTCAGTCGGCCAACCCCGCCGAGGCGCGTGCCCGGTTGATGGGGATGGAGGTCGGGGCCGAAGTGCTCCGTCGCGCCCTTGAAGACCCCGACGCCAAAGCCTCGGCCAGCCTGACCCGGATGCAGGCCGACGCGATCCTGTCGATGCAACTCCAACGACTGACTGGACTTGAAGCCGACCGCCTGTCCAGCGAATACAAAGTCCTCAAGACGGACATCGCCGGATACGATCGTATCCTCGCCGACGAGCAGTTGATTCTCGACCTGATCCGGGCCGATCTCCGCGACATCAAGCAGAAATACGCCAACCCGCGACGGAGCCAGATCGACCCGATCGAACTGGGCGACTTCGATAAAGAGGCGTTGATCCGCGAAGAGTATATGATCGTGACCGTCACGCATGACGGCTATATCAAGCGGCTTCCGCCGAGCACCTATCGCGCTCAGAACCGAGGCGGTCGGGGGATCTCGGCGACGAACACCCGCGAGGGCGACTTCCTCGAATACATGTTCGTGGCCTTGACGCACGACTACATTCTCTTCTTCACCGACCACGGTAAGGTCTACTGGCTCAAGGTTTACGACGTTCCCGAGCAGACCCGCACGTCGGGCGGTCGGGCGATCGTGAACTTATTGCAACTCTCCGAGGGGGAGAAGATCACGGGCTTGGTCCCGGTTCGCACCTTCGTCGAGGACGAGAGCCTGTTCATGGTCACGAAAAAGGGGACGGTCAAGAAGACCACTCTCAAAGCCTTCCGCCGCCCGCTCGGCCGGGGGATCATCGCCCTGGGTCTCGACGAAGGCGACCAGTTGATCGGCGTCGCGCGGACGAAGACGGGCGACCAGGTGATCTTGAGTACCCGAGACGGCATGGCGATCCGGTTCGACGAGTCGCGGGTCCGCTCGATGGGCCGACCGGCCTACGGCGTGAAGGGGATCGCACTTGAGGGCGACGACGAGGTGATCGGCATGGTGGTGGCGAACGGGAGCGACGACCCCGCGAGCCTGCTGACGGTCTGCTCGATGGGATACGGCAAGCGGACTCTGCTCACCGAATACCGGACGCAAGGTCGGGGCGGCAAGGGTCTGATCGACATCAAGACGAGCGAGCGAAACGGCCCGGTGGTCGCGATCGCCAAGGTGGTCGACGCCGATGAGGTGATGCTCACGACGAACGGCGGCATCTTGATCCGCACCAAGATTTCCGACACCCGCCCGATCGGTCGGAACACCCAAGGCGTGCGGCTGATCCGGGTCGAAGAGGGGAACTCGGTCAGTTCGCTGGCCAAGCTGCCCGCGACGGAGTTGACGGCCGAGGACGAAGAGGCGTTGATCGCCGAAGTCCCGATCGCCGCCCTTGATGACCCCAACCACATCCTTGACGACGGAGTCGCCGAGGCCGACGCGAGCGACCACCTCGACGACGACCTTGACGACGACGCTGTCGAATAATCGTTCAACGTCTATCCGCCGAAGATCCGCCGGACGACCGCTGAGAAGAGGGCGTCAGGTAGGAGTCGGCGGACAGCGAGCACAGCCGCCGAGTTGGCCGTGTAGCGCAGTTTTCGGCTGCCATCGGTCGCTGCGCGGTGGATCACCCGCGCGACCGATTCGGCAGACGCCCCCGAGTGCCCCGCGCCGGTCATCCGAGGCGTCACGCGCGCGACATAGTCGTCGTAAGCCGTCAGCCCGGGCGAGGAGACGGGCAGGGCCGATCGATCATAAAAGTCGGTTTTGATCGGTCCCGGCTCGATGATTTTGACGCGGATTCCGAGCGGGGCCAGCTCATACTGGAGCGACTCGGTGAAGCCCTCGACCGCCCATTTCGTCGAGTGATAGAGGCTATAGAGCGGGAACGCAACCCGACCGCCGACCGACGCGATGTTGACGAAGACCCCGGCCTTTCGCCCTCGAAAATGCGGCAGCCAGGCGCGGGTGACGTCCATGAGGCCGAAGACGTTGGTCGCGAACTGGCGTTGGACCTGATCGGCGGTCGACGCCTCGAACGGCCCGACCGCCGCGAAACCTGCGTTATTGACCACCACGTCGACCGACCCAAACCGTCCGATCGCGGCGGCGACCGCCTCGCGGATGCTTGTCGGGTCGGTCACGTCGAGTCGCAACAGAGCCACCTTATCCGACGCATCCAGCCCCGTGGGCTTTTCGGGAGACCGCATCGTCGCCGCGACGTTCCAACCCCGCTCGGCGAACAGGCGCGCCGATGCCGCACCGATTCCGCTCGATGCGCCCGTGATGAAGACAGTCCGCGTTGTCATCAATGTCGATTCCTTCGAGAGTCGCGGATTAGAGGCCCGGCCTTGGCTCAACGTTGGACTTCTCATCAAGCTGCAAGACATAAGTGAACGCCCCGAGCAGATCACCGCGCTCGCCGCCGTGGCAGGTGACGCATGACTTGACGCTGCGGATCGCGCCGACCATCCGGATCGCGTCGCCGTCGCGGACGCTGAGGAGATCGTCGCCGTTTTTGATCGCGGTCAGGCCGACCATCTCGAACTTGTCGAGCGGTCGCGTGGGCACACCCCGAAGCGCACCCATCCTCGGCAGGTGCGCCGAGACGTAGACCCTGGGCTCGTCATTGAGGAGCAGGCCGACGAGGTCGAGCGTCCGCACCTGCCATCCCCGGGGCGATGTCTCGGGCACATGGCTGAGTCGATGCGGCTTAAACCCCGCGACGTGGCGACGGTCCTTGACGTACCCGAAGCTCTCCGGAAAGGCGAAGTCGTAGATTCCAAACTCATGCAGCCGGGCCAGCGGTTCTTCGTCGGTGGCGGGCAGTCGAAGCCATTCGCCCGGAGATCGCGGCGGACCGGCGGGTGGTCCCGGCTGGAGGATATCCGGCCCGTCACGCCCCTCAAGGGCCAGGTTCTGAGCGCTCGGTCCCGGGACCATCCGGGTGACGCCGAACCCGTAATGACGGACGAATATTTCTACAGATCGTTCATGCAACATCATCAATCGGTGGCTTCTGATGTAGCTCCTTCCCATCCGAACCTCAAGTTGGTCGAGACGATCCAGAGCCTGCGACGAGACCGGCATCGCTCGCGCTGCGGGAGAGGCGGGCAACCGAGCCTCCAGCGACTCGTAGGGATATCGGGCGCGGAGCCGCGCGTCCTTCAACGCGTACATCACTGGGACGGCGAATGCGATCATCGTCGCGACCAACGAGAGTCCACGGAAGGAGGAGGGACCTCGGAGCAACTCCCGCCAGATGACGACCGCGAGGAGCAGCAGCACAGCCAGCAACGCCACGGGCGGCGAGAAGAAGTTGAAAAACTGCGGGACGAGCAGGAATCCCAGGCAAAGACAGACGACCTTCGCGGTCGGCGTCTTCGAGCGATAGGCGATGACGTTTGCCGCGACTAACAACGTTACCGATAATAGGAGTGAAATAGTGATCATCATCATTGATGCCTCCCTCAACTTCTGACGAATGTCAGACCTTTCGATCTTAACCTGTTTCGACGTTGTCGACCAACAAAAATGCGCGAGTAGGTCGCAGTCGCTTATATCGATCGGATTTGCCACGAGACGGCGAGGGCCTGCGCGACGGAGGCGACGGCGGGGTCGGAGGCGAGTCGCGCCTCGGCCGCTTTGCAGGCGTGGCGGACGGTCGCGGGGTCTCGGCCGCCGAAATAGGTGCCGATCGCGACGAAACTCAGCGTGGTGTGGGACCGGGCCAGAGACATCGCCAGATGCCTCGGTTCGACATATTGCGGCTGTCTGGCCCCGCCCCGGAGGTCGCGGAGGGTGACGCCGAACCGCGCGGCCACGGCGCGGGCGATCGTTTCGAGCGACGGGGCGGGGGAGGGCGTCGCCTCGTCGGCGAGGAACGGCTCGACCAGGGGCCAGTCGAGCGGACGCCCCTCAATCCTTGCCGCGAGGGCCAGCCGCGCGAGCCAGCCGTCGAGGGTCCGGTAGCCGTCGGCCGAGTCGGCGAGGGCGTCGACAGCGTCGGCCGTCAGGGCGATCTCTCGGGCTCGGGCGCGGTCGAGGAGGTAGCGCCGACGCGAGGCGAGGCCGGGCGGATCGACCCGGACCGCGAGGCCGCCGAGTAGCCGATTGACGAGCCGCGAGGGCCAGTCGATCCAGAGGCCGGGGGCCGTCTGCGACGAGAGGGCGACGACGGCCCCTCGGGCTTCGAGCGCGTCGAGCGTGTGGCACAACTCGTCGAGCGAGGGGGGGACGCGGCCGAGCGCTTCGAGGCCGTCGATCGCGAGCAGGTCAACGTGGCGGAACCGGGCGCGGATCTCGGACCAGCCGCCGGGCTTGTCGCTCGCCTCTCCGCAGAGCGCTGCGAACGCCTCTCCCACGATCTCGGCCACCGCCGACTCTGGCCGACGGATCAGCCGTTCGGCGACTAACCCCGAGAGCAGCCGCGACTTCCCGACCCCCGATGGCCCGTGCAGCACCAGCGGCGAGAGCCCCTCGCCCTGGCCGCGTGCCAGGCTTGACACGGTCGCCAGGGCCAGGGCGTTTTCCTCGCCGGCCAGGAAGCCATCCCAGGGCTGGAGGGTGATGTCCGATTTCATGTTCGTTCGTTAAGGTCGTGTCACCGTTTGCGGGGGAGCGAACCGGAAGACTCAGGATTCGACCTCGGGTTCTCCCTCTGCCTCTGCGTCTCCCTCTGCGTCTTCCGCTTCCTCTACCTCTGCCGTCGCCAGGTCTCCGAGCGCGGTCTTGAGGGTGTTGGCCAGACTGATGAACTCTTCGACATTCATCGCCTCAGCGCGGACGTTGCCGTCGAGGCCGATGGATTCGAGCAGGGTGTCGATCTCGGGTTTGGTCCAGTTCACTCGGTAGATCGAGGAGAGGACGCTCCGGAGGTTTTTGCGTCGGTGGAGGAAGATCCGGCGGATCACCGAGTGGAACCACGGCAGGTCGCCCACGAGGTCTCGCTTGGCGGGGTCGGTGATGAGCGAGATCACCGCCGAATCGACGTTCGGGCGCGGCCAGAAGACGGTCGGCGGCAAGACGCGCACGAGCGTCACGTCGGTCAGCGCCTGGCAGAGCACCGAGAGCGATCCGTAGGCCGAGGTATTCGGCGGCGTGAGCATCCGGTCGGCCAGCTCTTTCTGGATCGTCACCACCACCCGCTCGGGGCGGAACTCAGGGTGGACGAGCAGGTTGCTGACGATCGGCGTGGCGACGTTATACGGCAGGTTTGCCACCAGCTTGAACTTGCGGTCGGGCGAGACCGCCAGCCCGGCGCGCACGTTGTCGAGCACCTCGGGATTGAGCGTATTCTTCCTCATCAAGGCGTCAGCGTGGAGCACGCGGACGTTGTCATAAGCGGCCGTCGCCTCAGTCGTGAGCCTGGCCATCGCCGGGTCGATATCGACCGCGACCACCGACGCCCCCCGCGACGCCATCAGGCTCGTGAGCGCCCCCGCGCCCGGGCCGACTTCGAGCACCACGTCACCCACCCCCACATCGGCGGCGTTGACGATCAGTTCATGGATGTTCAAATCAATCAGAAAGTTCTGTCCATACCGATGCAGCGGGGCGATGCCGTGCCGGCCGAAGAGTTCGCGGAGATACGATTGCGTCTGGCGTTTCGGGGGCATGGCGTCTTTCGTCGGCTCTGTCGGAGATCAATCCGTGTCGGTCAGATAACAGTCTACCCTCCCGGCTCGCCTTGGCGTCAAGCGAACACTGCCGGTTGATGGGCCAGGCGCGATCGGCTGAGACACCAAGGCCTTTCCAGACGATGGCGATCCCATACCCCGAAGACCCGAAAAGCCCGATCCGCGACGAGGTGCCTCGGGCAGCGTTCCCGTTGCAATCAGACGGAATTTTGCAACCACTTGATGATGATCGGCTCGTAGAGCAGGCCATCGAGCCGTATTGGGCTGAATCGAATCCGATCTTCGGGATCACCGTTCGCAAGGGGGGAGGACCTTGATCGCAAGGGGCGTCATGTAGGATTAAGGGGGTAGAGAGATGACGAATTGGCAGGGTTGGCGGGTCACAGGTTGTGAGGTCATCTCAGCTGTGATCTTCTATGGTGATAGCGTTCGCAGTCGAGCAATGACCCTCTCTGTCCTAAAGGAGTTGAGAGGCTGATGAAACGCCGGGTAAGATCGGAACCAGGCAAGGTGTCGGCCGAACTCACTCAGCAACAGGCCGAGCATCTTTGTGGTCTGGCAAAAGTACTGGCTGCTTCCAATGTCGAGATCAACTTCGGCAAAGGAATGAAAGTTGAGATCCACTTCTTGGGCCGAGACCATCCTGACAAGGGTGAGACCTTTCGCCTCATTGCTGAAAGGTCGATACGCAATGAGTCGCACGCCAAGTATCAGCTGATGTATGGGAAATCAACGATCCTCTATCGACTGGAATACGCCGCTTCGCCCCATATCAATCCAGATTACCAGACGATCCCTTGCCCCCACCTCCACTATTACCGCGAGGGTTACGCGGACGGATGGGCAAAGGTTATTGACCAAGAATTCGGCGATCCACGGGATTTACTGGCGTGTTTCAAGGGGTTTCTGGCATACTGTAACATAGTCCAGTCACCGCCCATCCATCTGGTGGGGAGTCTCTTATGACAAACATTCAGACAAAAGGGATCATCGATCGCTATGTCGAGTGGCTGCGCGATCAGTCTGTCGAAACGGAGCTCGCTGGCGGGTGGTCATCCGTTACCTTCCCTTTCCTCGATCGACACAACGACTACCTCGAATTCTTCGTCTCTCAAACGAACGATATCGTTGATATCACCGACGAAGGCCGCACACTCCGCGAATTGAACCAGATTGGTTGCGACCTCAAGCTGAGATCCAAGCGACGGGAGATCGCCGAAGGCATTCTCCGGGGTCTCGGGCTCGATACCAGGCTCTTAAATGGTGTCGAACTTACCGCTAAGACGGACCTGGCTGGATTCCCGATGGCGATCCATCGGTTGATTCTGGCGACGTTAGCTCTCGACGGGCTGGCCAGCGTCTCGCCCCCTAATGTGGCCGCAATCTTCAAGGATGACGTTGCGGACTGGCTTCAGAAGTTGAATGTCAACGCGGAGCCGAACAGGAAGGAGGTTGGCAGGTCAGGCGTGACGCACGAGTTTGATTTCGTGATTCCGCCGTCGGGTGATCGTCCAATGCGATTGATTCAGGCACTGGCCAAGACGGACAAAATTCACACGCAGAGCTTCACCTTCTCGGTCATCGATACGAGACAGGCAGTTGGAGCGAACGACCTTGCTAAGGCTGAGTTCTACGCCATCTATGACGACCAGATGAGCGTGAACGAGAAGAGGTATCTCGCTTTCATGGACAACAAGATCACGCCGATCGGCTGGAGCCACCGGGACCAGCACGCTTACAAACTGGCTTCTTGACCCTGTCGGCGTAATCTGGTCCAAAGGCAGGCGGTGTCCAGTCTTCGCTCCCTGATCACTGGCACTGCCCCGGGCTCGCCCGATCGATCGTCGGCCGCGTGGCCGATCGCTACGGGCGTGACCTGATCCTCGTCACCGGCGGAGCAACAGGCGTTGACCAGTCGTTCGCGGCTTGCCGTCGGCTCGGGAGACGTGCTGGACCGGCTCGCAACGCGGCGATGGTGGACGCAGGGGCCGTCTCTGAATCGCCGTCCATCGGTCGTTCGCGTCATCACTCGGGACGCAAATGAGGAAACGCCTCTGGATCAAAGAAGACCGTGTTGAGTGCGCCTTGAAACTCGTGCCCAAGGCCTCTCAATTCCTGATACACAGGATCGGCCGCCACGTCATCTTGGGCTAGCCTATCAAGTTGCTTGCGATTCTTATTAACGTTTATTATTGCGAGGAACTGATCATAGGCCCCGAACATTCTGGCGGCGGCATTCTCGAGTTGGCCGTGAGAGAGAAACAATCCTCAACCGACAGCCAGCAATTTTCTGACGTGCTTGGCCAGCATGTCGGCTTCGATGTTGACTCGGTCTCCAGGCTTCAGGAGGCCGAGTGTCGTCACGGATAGGGTGTGAGGGATCAGCATAACGGAGAACCCTGTCGTGCTGACATCAACCAGCGTCAGGCTCACGCCGTCGACTGCGATCGAGCCTTTGGGGACGAGCAGTGGCAGCCATTCGGGGTCAAGGGAGAAGGCGAGGAACTCCCACTCGCCCTCGGGCCTGCGACCGATGAGGGCGGCGGTGGTGTCAACGTGGCCCTGGACGAAATGGCCGCCGAGACGGTCGCCGACGCGGAGTGAGCGTTCGAGATTGATGCGGTCGCCGGGTTGCGTTGAGCCGAGGTTGGTGCGGAGCAAGGTCTCAGGTCCGGCCTGAAGGTCAAACTGGTCCCCCTCGGCCGCGACGACCGTCAGGCAGCAACCGTTGACGGCCACGCTCTCGCCGATCGTCAGCGCACCCTCAAGCCCCGGCCAGGCGACCGTGAGCCGTCGCCCCGCCCCTTCGACCGTCACGCTTTCCAGCCGTCCCAGGCATTCAACCAGACCCGTGAACATCAGTTCGCTTTCCTGCGGTGAGACGGCATCAATGCCGCGCTTTGACTTCGGCGTCGCGATTTTCCAGCCATTTCAGACCGTGGGGAATGCCGACGTCGATCATCGACTGATAGTGGCCGCCGATGTCGACGCGGTCGAGCGTCACCGTCTTGCCGATCGCCTTGAGCCGGGCGGCGAAGGCGGTGGCCTGTTCGACGTCGATCGTCTCGTCGTCTCGACTGACGAAGAGGAACAGCGGGCAGTTGAGGTCGGACTCGCGGACCCGCGGCGAGAAGAGGGTCATCAGCTCGGTGAAGCCGGTCCGATCGAGCATCGGGCTCAGTCCCAACTTCTTCATCTGCTCGGCGAGGTCGACGATCGGGGCGTAAGCGACGCAGCCTTTCAAACTTGGCTCGTGTTCAGCCAACAAGAGAGCAAAGGTCGCGGCCGAGCTATGACCGGCGACATAAAGCCGGCCGGGGTCGACCGCAGGTACCTTGGCCTTGAGGAACTCGATCGCGATCCGCCCGTTGACCAGTCCCGCCCGCGATCGGAGGAAGGCCGACATGTTCTGCCAGGGCGCCGTCCCCCTACGCGGGTTGACGTCTCCGCCATCGAGGTCGAACGCCAGCACGGCGAACCCGGCCTTCACATAAGGGATGTGCTCGGGCCTATCGCTCGGCGCAAGCCTCATCCCAGTGAGTGCGTTGTTCGTCCCCGCAGGCGCGATCAGGACACATGGCAACGATCGTGGCTCGAACCGGCCTTTCGCTGCGGGCAGATAGAGCCAGAGCGTGCTCACATGCCCCGGCGGGATCGCCTGCCCAATCTCATTCGATCGCAGGCGGATCTCATGGAGGAACACCCCGGGCTCGATCTCGCGAGCCGGGCCGATCTCAGGGAAATCCTTCGGCACGTTGATCGGCTTACTTAAGTCGACGGGTGCCGGGCGCTCGATCGGGCCTTGCCGAGGCAACTGGAACGGGTTCTGGGGCTGCTGCACCGGTCGGGCGATCTGCGGCGGCCGGACTGGTCGTCCATTCCCGTTGAACGGCATGCGGATCGCGATCTTGAGGATCACCAGGAGGATGAACCCCATAACCCCCAGACCACCGCCCCAGAGCTTTCCTGGCGCGTTGCCAGGGTTCATCGGGCGGGGCTCGGGCAGTGCTCTCGTCTCCTGGGGACGGGTCACAGTCTGCCGGGGCACCGCAGCCCCTCCGGACGGCCCATCAACGTAGTCGTTGAAGAGGTCGGGAGCGTCCGGGACGATCATCTCCTGGCCGCAATCTTTGCAGGTGGCCTTCGAGCCGACCTTACTCTCGCGGACCGTATACCATTTCCCGCACCGCTTGCACTGATACGTAATGCTCATCGACGCCTCGAACGGACCATTCTCAGCCCCGCGACTGCCCTCGAACCGGGCCAAGTCGTCGCTTTTCTACCTCTTGTATGGTGGTGCCGAGTCGCAGGTTCGTCAATGGCGCGGCCCCTCGACGGGACGATTGCCGGGCCGCGTCTCGTGTCGTCGACCCACTTCTTTTCGCGCGTTGGCGCGAGTATTCTGACCCGAGACGTGGCCCGTCGGCCCGTCGTATCGACTCACAAATCACAGGCGATCTCATGCAGAATCTTTTCAAAGTCGCGGTCGCTGCGGCGTGCATTGCGGGGTTGGCGTCACCCTCCAGGGCCGACGAAAAGGCAGTGAAGGCCGTTCTCGACAAGGCGATCAAGGCGATCGGCGGCGAGGAGACGCTCGCCAAGGCCGGGGTCTTGAGCTGGAAGACCAAGGGGACGATCACCCTCGGCGATAACGACAACGACTTCAACGGCCGGACGACCGCGCAGGGGATCGAACGCTATCGCTCTGAATTCGAGGGAGAATTCAACGGCAATTCAGTCAAGGGCGTGACGGTTATCGACGGCAAGAAGGGCTGGAGGAAGTTCGGCGACAACCTCACGGATCTCGACGAAAACGCCGTGGCCAACGAGGTCCGCAACGTCTACCTCCAGGTCGTCCCGGTGACAATCCTCCCCCTTAACGGCAAGGGGTTCAAGGTCGAGTCGGCCGCCGACGAGAAGGTGGGCGACAAGCCCGTGGCGGTCATCAAAGCGACCGGTCCCGACGGCAAGTCGTTCATGCTCTACTTCGACAAAGAGAGCGGCCTGCCGGTGAAGCAGACCGCGACCGTCGCCGGGTTCAACGGAGACGAGTTCGACCAGGAGACAACCTACGCTGACTACAAAGACTTCGGCGGGATCAAGAAGGCAACGAAGGTTGAATCGAAGCGCAACGGTAACCCTTTCCTCAAGGGAACCATCCTCGAATTCAAGACCCTCTCAAAGGCTGAGCCCGACACCTTCACCGAACCGAAGTGAGCCAGAACGCGAACCGGGCCGACATCCTCGCGTAAGGGCAACATGACGACGAAGAATGCCTGATGTCAAAAATTGTGCGACATCCAGGCATTTTCGTCGAAGGTCCAGTGGGGACGGCGGGTGTCGTGCTCGACATATCCGTAGGCCGAAGAGGTCCCATAGGGATAGGTATAATAGGTGGTGCCACGACGCGGAGCAGAATAGTAGACACGCGGGGCGAGGCGGACATGGCGCTGGACCGGGGCCGGCTGGACGTAGCGGTGGCGATACCCCTGGGCGCGGGCCGCCGGGACCGCGCAGGTGAGGACCGACATCAGGATCAAGGCACGCATGGCGATTCTCATAGTCTGACCTCGACAGGAGCCGGATTCATTCATCTGATATTGTAGGAGCCGGCCCCCGTCGAGGAAATGGGCCTTGACGGGTCAGCGGTTCGCGGCAGCCTTCTTGTCGGGGTATTCGAGGATGATCAGCTTGTGGTTGGCGGCGTCGTAGCCATATTCCTGGTAATAGGGCAGGGTGGGCAAGGCGATGTTATTCGCCTTGATGATCTTATCAAGGAATTCTTGATACGTCTTGGGAAAGTCGCCCTCGGACGCCTGGTAGAGGTCAAGGGCGTGCTTGATGTTGTTGATCGACGTCTGGCCGATGGCGGTGATGTAGGCACTGCCCGCCAGAGTGATCGGATCTTTGGCGATCGGTCGGGGGCCTGCCGCCTTCGCCTCGCCCGTCTTCATCTCGGCCGAGGCGTCGCGGATATCCTGGGTGCGCTTGCCGAGGATCTCCCGCGTCTTGCCCGAGGCAGGAGCAGGAGCGGGATTCGCGACCGATGGCGCGGCCTTGGGCTTCGCGGGGGCCGGCGGTTCGTCGCATCCGGCGAGCAGGATCAGGAGCAAGGCGAGGCGGCGAGGCATGGATCAATCCCCGATCGTCGAGGTGCCGCCGGATCGCGCGGCACATTGGGAAATCAGAGCGACCAATCCCACTTGCTGAGCGGGTCGATCTGATCATAGCGGGTGAGGTCAAAGTGGAGCGGGGTGACGGTGATATAGCCGTTGCAGAGCGCGGTGACGTCGGTCTCGGGGCCATCCAGGTGATAGGGCGGGGCGTAAGTCATCCAGTAGTAAGTACGCCCGCGCGGATCGTGGCGGCGCTCGAACCCCTCGCCATAGCGGCCGACGCCCATCGGCACGACCTTGATCCCCTTCGGCTCGCCCCTTGAATGTGCCGGAAGGTTGACATTGAAGAGCGAACCAGGCTCAGGCTTGTTGGCGAGAATGCGCTCGATCACCTTCACAGCGTTACGCGCGGCGTGGGGGTAGTCGAAATGCTCGGCCAGTTCGAGCGAGATCGCGATGCTCGTAATCTTGAAGAAGGCCCCCTCGATCGCAGCGGCGACGGTGCCCGAATAGAGGACGTTAATCCCCGCGTTGCTCCCGGCGTTGATGCCCGAGATGATGAGGTCGGGCGGGCGAGAAAGCAGCTCGCAGACGGCAAGCTTGACGCTGTCCGCCGGGCTGCCCTCGACCGAATATCCAAGGTTCGATCCGTCGTCGTCGTCGACCGACTTGACGACCAGTGGTTCAAGCAGAGTGATCGAGTGCCCGACCCCGCTCTGCTCAAGCGCCGGGGCGACGACCGTCACCTCGCCCAGCCGCATCAGCTCCTTGCGCAGAGCGCGGAGCCCAGGGGCATACACGCCGTCGTCGTTTGTCAGCAGGATATGCACGGGTGATTGACCGCCATTCAAAATGGGGTGAGGAGGGTCTCGGACGCACGCGACCAACCCTATCGAGGCGATCGTACGACCCCCACACGCCCCAGTCAACCGGCCTGCATACCTGTTCGCTGGGCCTCAGACGGCCTACACTATATAAGTAGCTTGCGACGAAAGCGGGTGGATGGAGCGATCTCTCATGGCATCGGTCGGCAACGGTCAGGGCGGCGGCAATGGCCATTCGTCGCAGAGATGGGACACCGGAGACCAGGGAAGCCGCCCGCGCCCCCGATCCAACGAGGGGACGGTCTCGGGCCGTCGGTTCGTGATCGCGGGGGTGGTCACTGTCCTCCTGATCTGGGGGGCCGTCTCGCTCGGATTCCGGGCCTGGCGGGCGAATTATGAGGCCCTCGCCGCGTATGGCGCGACAGAAGTCGCACCGGTTATTGACTCGCTCGCCGATCGCGTGCCCCCCGGCATCGACCCGGCCGCCTGGCGTCAAGCCGTGGCCGATACCCACGCCATGCTCCTCGCCCTCACCGGCGCGTCGCTGCTCGATCGGCCCGCGATGGAGGCGCTTCGAGCCGAGATTTCAGCCCTTGTTGCCCGATCGACGCCCGAGACGGCCCAGCACGACCTGACCGGCCTCTGGGAAGACCTCGAACGCAAGGCCGGCCCGGTGATTGCCCCCGATACCGACCCTCCCCCTAACGCGCGACATGCCGCCCGAAACCCCAGGCCCGCTCGGCCCGAGTTGCTCAAGGGGAAGTAAGCCCGCCACCGAGTCACGTCGTCGAATTCGCGACTTTGGATTAGGATGCGGCCGAGGACCAAACTCGGGGCCAGGAGGGCCAGAAGATGGGCGAAAGAGCGAAGTTGGGCCGACGCTGGGCCGCAGCCGTGATCGGGCTTTCAGCGCTGACGCTCGCACCGGGATTGGGGACGACGCGGCTCACCTATCATGAGGCCATCGTCGCCCAAGGAGCACGCGAGATGCTCGAGAGCGGGGCGAGGCTCGTCCCAACGCTCGACGGCCGCCCCTGGCTCGAAAAGCCGCCCTTGCTCCATTGGCTCGTCATGCTGACAGGTGCGATCTCCGGGGACGTGACCGAAGTCGCGGCGCGAATCCCCTCGACACTCGCCGCCCTGATCTTGTCGATGACAGTCGCCTTGTTCGCGGCCCGGCGCTTCGGCCCGACCGTCGGCGGACTCGCCGGTTGCATCCAGGCGACAACCTGGTGGACCGTGATCCGAGGCCGGCTCGCTGATTCAGACATGCTCCTCGCCTGCCTCGTCGCCGTCACGATCGTCACGCTTGACCGACTTCGCGATGAAGACTCGGCGTCTCGACGTACATGGCTGGCCCGGCTCTTCTGGCTCGCGCTCGGAGCCACAACGCTGGTCAAAGGGATCGGCTTCGGTGCTGTCCTGATCCTGGCAACAGCCGCCTTGATCCTGACATACGACCGTGACCGCCGATCGTTTCGATCACTTATCGACATGCCCAGTATCGGTTTAGCATCGGTCTTGATGCTAGCGTGGCCCGCCATGATTCTGGCACGACACCCCGAAGCCCTCGGCCTCTGGATGAGTCACATCACCGATCGCCTGGCCGAACGGCCCGAGATGTACGCCGGCCGGGCGTCGTGGTGGGCCTATGGACCGGCCGTGCTGACGTTAACCTTACCCTGGACGCCACTGGCGATCGTTGGGGCTTATCGATCGTTCCAACATGCCCGAAGTGAGCGAGGTGGACCCGACCGGTTGCTCTGGGCCTGGGCCGTCGGGCCGCTCATCCTGCTCTCTTTGGCGACAGTCAAAAATGCCCATTATGTCATTCATGCCCTCGCACCCTGGTCGGTCTGGGCCGCATTGGGGCTGGTTCAATGCGGCGATATGCTCGCGGCGCGGGGCCGTTCTCGGATCAGGATGAGCCGCCGCCTGGCGTTCGGGATGGTGGGACTGGGCCTGGCGCTCGGCTTTGGGTTGGGTGTCGTCGCCCCTCGGCTTGATCGTCGGGGCGTCGAATGGGGCTTCTATCGGGACGTGACGCGGTCGATTGCGCCGGGCGAGCCATTGGTCTTGCTCTACGACGACTGGGACCGCCTTCCCTATCCGACCCCGTTCGGCCCGGTGCCGCACGACCTGGCCGTGAGGCTCTACTATCTCCGTCGACCAGCGAGCTGGCGTGAGGGGGTCGGCCGCTGGCCCGACTTGCCCGCTATCCCCTTCAACGCAATCGCCCGCGACCGCGACCTCGAAGGTCTCGCGCGGGTCGGTCGCGTCGAGAAGGTCGCCCAGGGACCGCCGGTGCGGTGGGATCGGACCTATGCGCTCTATCGGATCACGCCGGAACGTCCAGAACGGGTCGCGATGACAAGAGACAAATAAACGTCTGATCAAACGTCATCCAAGGATCGCGAACTTCGATCCTCCAGCCACCCGCTCCGCGTCTCCCCGCGCTGGTTTGCCTGCCAGTAGCGGCCCGAGGCGACGTCGAGGCAGGTCAGCCATTCGCCTCCATAGGCCCAGGTGTCGATACAAATCGCATGGCCGACGCTCTTCGGCCGGCCGTCCCTCTGCGGGGTGTGGCCGCAGACCATCACCTTGCCGGAGTTGTGGGGCGGGTCGAACTCGGAGAACCTCTCCCAGTAGATCATGAAGTCGGCCTGTTCCGTGAGCGGGAGGTCATAATACGCGTTTGCGTGGACGAAGAAGTGGGTCTCGATCTCGAACCACGAGCGTGTCCCTTCGAGAAATCGCCAGTGAGCGTCGGGAACGTCGACCAGCCGACCCACTGAGCCTTCAGTCGCATAAGACGCGATCGTGGCGTCGCCGCCGCAGGCCAGCCAGCTCCGGAGCACGGCCTCGCTCGCGCGCGACTGGAGCATCATGACTTCATGATTCCCGCGCAGCGCCACCAGTCCGCCACCTCGGCCCCGATGGATGAGCCAGTCGATCACGGCCGACGAATCGGGGCCGCGATCGACATAATCGCCGAGTGTGACAAGCAGGTCATCGGTCCCGATCGGCACGAACGCGACGAGCGTCTGTAGCGCGGGAAAACAACCGTGGATATCACCGATAGCAAGGGTTCTCTTAGCGATGGGCGGAGCACCTCTTTGAACGGTGATAAGCCGTCATCGTCGACGCGCATCATAACATCATCAGGCGGCCGAAGTCACACGCGAGGCGGACCAAGGCCGTGTGACGCAGATTGTTGGCCAGATGAATCGGCCTGTCTGGCTCGCCGCACCATGAACCGAACGTGGCAAAAAAACAACAAACGTGTGGAGATTCTCTTTGATAGTCTTCACTTTACGTGACATCTCAGTGTTCTTGACTTGTCAAGTTTACATTCACTTGTCATGATTCAAGTCACAACGGGAATGTTCCTGGGGTTGATGGCTTGAAGATCAGCCAACTCGAATAGTATATCTTTATTATCAGGGATCAGAATTCGTAAATCAGTGATTCTCATGGTCGCTTTCGTGTCGGTAGTTAGCCTTGAAGCTCGTGCCGGCGTGACTGTGCTCGACTTCAATTTCTTGAATGACGTCAACGGCCATCCGATCCCGTCCGGTGGCTTGAACCTGCACACCGCTTCGGCGAGCTTCCAGGCGCATAACAGCGTCAACTCGAACGAAACGATCAACGTCTCGGCGTTCAATAACTCGGCGAACAATCCGGGTCCCAAACTCGCCGCCCCCAACCTGTACATCAAGAACCAGGGCGGAGACGAGAGTGGCCTGGGCGTCGACAACGATCCAGTCAATAACGAGCACGAGCTGACCCCTTACTCGACAATCAATTTTAACGTGAACCATCTGGAGACGGTGTTCGGCATCACGTCGATCGAGTTCAAGGTCGGCAGCGCGCAGAACGGCCATAGCTTGCAGAACGAGGGCTTCTCCCTGAGCGGCGCGAAGGGTAATGGCACGGAGACCTCACTCGCGACGGTGACGAGCCCGGGCGTCGGCGTCGGCGATTTCGTCGCCGGCTATAGCTCGGGCGACCTCCAGATCAAATACGTCGCTAACGGCCAGTACTCGCTCTTGCTCTCCGGCGCTAACATCTCCAATTATGACAACTTCTCGTTCACTGCGGCGGGCCAGGGGAATAAAGGGGCGAATGGACACACCGGCTTCGAGTTCCCGAACATCCTCCTCAATACCCTGACCGCAACCGGCAACGACATCGTCATCTCCACCCCCGAGCCGTCGACGCTGGTCACGGCGAGCCTCGGCCTGATCTTCGGCGCAGGTACGCTGATCCGTCGCCGCAAGGCCCGGCTTGCGGCCTGAGGTCATCGACACCGATCTCCGATAGCAAGAGAGCGCCCCGGCCCTTTCGCCGGGGCGTTCTCATTGGCGAGAACCCATCACCTACGACGACCAGAGATTGTCTGGCGTCTTCTTCCTAATCCAGCCAAAGAGTTCGAGCGTCTCGGCGCGGGTCAGCGAGGG
>JANXSY010000128.1 GCA_025356435.1 Isosphaeraceae bacterium
GGCTTGGCTCTGGCCTTCGGTGTCGCCGGTCGTGCGGCCCTGGCCGATGACGCCAAGGCAGACGCCCCGCACGCCCCGGCCGCGTCCGACCACGGTTTCACCGGCGCTCACGGCGACGCCGGTGCCCACGCTGAACCGAATATTCTTGAACCTCAGCCCACCTTGGCGATCTGGACGCTTGTCGTCTTCCTCTGCCTGTTGGGTGTCCTCGGCACCTTTGCTTGGAAGCCACTGATCCAGGCATTGAGCGCCCGCGAAGAACATTTCGAGCACGTTCTCCACGACGCCGAGAAGGCGCGTAACGAGAGCGAGCGCCTGCTGGAAGAACACCGTCGCCAGTTGGCTCTGGCACGCGACGAAGTGGCAGCCCTGATCGCCGAAGGTCGACGCGACGCCGTGGTCACTGCCGAAGCGATCGTCAAGAAGGCCCAGACCGAAGCGGAAGCCTTGGAAGCTCGGGCTCGCCGCGAAATCGAGACCGCTCGAGATCAGGCGTTGGGCGAGATCTGGGACAAGACCGCCGACATGGCTGTGTCCGTTGCCGCCAAGGTTCTCAAACGTGACCTCGGAGCTGACGAACATCGTCGTATGGTTGATACTGCGATGAACGAATTGCCCAAGGTCAACGGGAGCCACGCATGACGGGGCACGTCGAAACGGTCGGCAAGATTGCGACAGTTCTCGATGATCCAGCCCCTGAGCTGGCTCGGAACTATGCGGATGCCATCGTAGGCGCAGCCGAATCCGAGGGGATGGCCGAGGCCGCGATCAGCGATCTCGAAGAGATCGTCAGCGACATCGTCCTTGGTCGGCCCGAGTTCATGGTCATGCTGGCTTCACCTGCGCTGGGACATGACGAAAAGGATCGGATTCTTGCCGATACCTTCGAAGGGCGAACTTTGCCCGTCGTCGTCAATTTCCTCCGTGTCTTGAACCGTCATGGTCGGCTCAACCTGATCACATCCATCGTTCGCCGCGCCCGGCTAACCTGGGATCTTCGTCAGAATCGGCGGCCAGTGACGGTCCGATCGGCGGTCGCTTTGGATGAAGAACAAGTCAACGCTTTGCGTGATCGGCTGGCCGGCTTCTTGCAAGCCACCCCGGTCCTCACACTGGAAACCGACCCGACGCTGATCGGTGGCCTGGTCGTTCAGGTGGGTGACGACCTATACGATGCCTCGGTCAAGAGCCGGCTGGAACAAATTCGCATTCGTCTGATCGAAGGGAAGAGGCATGAAATTCAAAGCCGACGAGATCACTTCGGTTATTCAGCGTGAAATCGAGCAGTTCCAGGCCACGGTCCAGAAGACCGAGGTCGGGCGCGTACTCGAGGTCGGCGACGGCATCGCACAGGTCTACGGACTCTCGGGCGTGATGACCGGCGAGATGGTCGCGTTCCAGAACGGCGTGCGCGGGCTGGCGTTCAACCTCGAAGAGTCGAGCGTTGGTGTTATCATCCTCGGCGAATACACCGGTATTCACGAAGGCGAAACGGTCACCGCGACCGGTGAGCTGCTTCGCGTTCCGGTCGGCGAGGCGATGGTCGGCCGCGTGGTGAACCCGCTCGGTTTGCCGATCGACAACAAAGGTCCGATCATCACCAGCCACTCCCGGCTCGTCGAAAGTGCCGCCCCCGGCATCGCCGATCGTCAGCCGGTCGATGAGCCGATGCAGACCGGTATCAAGGCGATCGACGCCATGACACCCGTCGGTCGTGGTCAGCGCGAGCTGATCATCGGTGACCGCAAGACCGGGAAGACCGCGATCGCGATCGACGCGATCCTCAGCCAAAAGGGCCAGGGCGTCATCTGCGTATATGTCGCAGTGGCCCAGAAGGAATCGACCACGGCCAGCCTGGTGGAAGTCCTCCGCCAGAAGGGCGCGATGGATTACACCATCGTCGTCTCTGCCGGTGCCAGCGATCCCGCCTCGTTGCAGTACCTGGCCCCCTACGCCGGAACGGCGATGGCCGAGTACTTCATGTACGAAAAAGGCATGCCGACCTTATGCATCTATGACGACTTGTCGAAGCAGGCCGTCGCCTATCGCGAGCTGTCATTGTTGCTCCGTCGTCCGCCAGGCCGCGAAGCTTACCCGGGCGACGTGTTTTACGCACACAGCCGCTTGCTGGAACGATCGGCCAAGCTCGCCAATCGTTATGTGATCATTCCTGCCGACGCACCGACTGAAGACCCCAAGAATCCTGTCACTGAGGATTGGGCGGTCAACAAGAAGGTGTATATCGGTGTGCCGGGTGCC
>JANXSY010000142.1 GCA_025356435.1 Isosphaeraceae bacterium
CTTGGCTTGCGAGCAATCGGACATGGGACTGGCCTCGGATTCATGGTGCTTCGTCAGGGGCGCGGGGCCGCCGTCGTGGCCCGTACACGAGACACCATCGGGAAATCGAGGAGGGGCGTCCCGCGAATCGTGTGGGATCGAGGAAGTTTTATGACTTTGAAGCGTAACTATCTTCCGAGAAACGAACGGGATCATCTCGCGTTCTCAAGGGCTTGGTCTGGACCCAGCATGGCCGAGATGACCGATCGAGCCGAAGGAGAACCGCGACATTCGATCGAAAATGGCCGAAGTCCAGTCCATTACTAAATACGCAGAGGGTTCATGTTGCCTAACCCTCCTGTCTGCTTTGATTCTGATCGGCAACGTGGTAAAGTGGGGGGTGTAAGAGGTGGGAATTCCGGGGATAGAGATATCAGCGTGAGCTGGTTTCCCTACCGGTCAACTGGGATTGGCACAGCCGGGTCGGGGGTTGAGATGCGTCGCGTCGTCATCACCGGTATCGGAGTGGTTTCGCCCAATGGAGTCGGGCGTCAGGCGTTTGGCGAAGCGATCGCCGAGGGCCGTTCCGGCGTCGGTCCGATCGAGAGTTTCGACACCTCGGGGCAGGCGATCAAGATCGCTGGCGAGGTGAAGGGATTCGACGTGATGCGTTATCTGGGCGACCACAAGAAGAGCGCCAAGACGATGAGCCGGGCGGTCGGCTTCGCGGTCGGGGCCGGGTCGCTCGCGGTCGAAGACTCGGGGCTCAATACGGGCGCACTCGACCCGAGCCGGTTTGGCGTCTGCATGGGCGCGGGCATCACGCCGGTCGACATCAGGGAACTGGTTGATCCGATCGCGCAGGGGATCGGGACCGACGGTTTCAGCCTTGGCCGGTTCGCGGCGGCGCGGGCCGAGACGATGGACCCGCTCTGGCTGCTCAAGCACCTGCCGAACATGGCGGCTGCGCACCTCTCAATTCTCCACCACGCGATGGGACCGAACACGACCGTTGTGACGGCCTGCGCGGCGGGGACGCAGGCGGTGGGCGACGCCTTCCGGCTGATCGCGCGGGGCGATGCCGACGTGATGATCGCGGGGGGCTGCGACAGCCGGATTGACCCGCTGATGATCGTGGCCTACGAGGCGATGAAGGCGGTGAGCCACTCGCTCAGACTGCCGCCCGAGGTCTCGCGCCCGTTCGACGGCGAGCGCGACGGGTTCGTGCTGGGCGAGGGGGCGGCGGTCTTGATTCTGGAGAGCCTTCAGCATGCCAAGCGTCGCCGGGCGAAGATTTTCGCTGAGGTCAGAGGTTATGGCTCGTCGTTCGACGCCCACGGGCTGACCCGTCCCGAGCCCGAAGGCAAGGGCGCTGCGTTATCGATGATGGCCGCGCTTCGCGAGGCGAGGATCGACCCGGCCGAC
The DNA here is from genome assembly GCA_025356435.1 of Isosphaeraceae bacterium. Lineage (GTDB taxonomy): Bacteria > Planctomycetota > Planctomycetia > Isosphaerales > Isosphaeraceae > CAMFLR01. The sequence continues at coordinate 1,405 of JANXSY010000142.1, forward strand.
GTCGATTACATCAACGCGCACGGCACATCGACGCGTCTGAACGACCTGATGGAGACGGTCGCGGTCAAGCGTGTCTTCGGCCACCGGGCCAAGGCGATCCCGATGAGTTCGCAGAAGTCGATGGTTGGACACTTGATCGGCGCATCGGGTGCCCTGGAAGCCGCCGCGACCGCGATCTTGCTCGACACGGGCGTTGTTCCGCCGACGATCAACCAGTCGACGCCTGACCCAGCCTGCGACCTTGACTACGTCCCGAATACCGCCCGCGAGACCTCAGCGCGGATCGCGATCTCGAACAGCTTCGGCTTCGGCGGGCAGAACGCCTCGCTGGTGCTGGCGAAGTATTGAGACCCGGCGTTGATCAGGGATAGCGAAGTCAGAAATGTTTGGGCGATCACGGGTGGCGTTGTGTCTTGAACCCGTGGGCGGCGACTCTTGCTTGCAAGATTTGACAGGTTCGCAAACTCGGCCAAAGGTTGTGGTGGAGACACCGCCTCCTGGGGACCGAGAGGAGCCTGCAAGCCGTGACACACAATCCTTGCGTCAGTGACATGGTGGAACGCGGCCGGTCGTCGACGGACCTTGTGAGAGATCGTCGCCGGGCCGAGCGCTATGCGGCGGCCGAAGACCAGGCGTGGATCGGCTGGTGGGAGGGGCGGCTCTATCGCAAGGCACCGGCTGTGCTGGTCGACATTAGCTTGGGGGGAGCGAAGCTGATCGTCGAGAACGGCCCGCCACGCCGCGTGACGGTCTGGATCTGTGTCGCCGGCTCCTGCAAGACGGAATGGGTGGAAGGGGTGTCGGTCGATGTGACGCGGAACCTGAGCGGCTCGGCCGAAGTCCGCATCGCGTTCCGCGAGCCCTGCCCCTACGCCTTCTTCAAGGTCGTCGTCTATGGCGTTGGGTCGGACTCGGTCGAAGCGGCCGCGAACAAGGTCGCCGATCCCCAGGGGCGGAACTGGTCGTGATCGGTCCCCAAACGTAAACACGCCTTGCTCCCCCTATCGGTCAAGGGAGCAAGGCGTTGTAGATCACAAACCGATCTGGAGATCAGGCCGTGACGGCCTTGCGGCGACGAGCAACGGCAAGCGTGCCGGCGACGGCAACGACGCCGAGCAGGATCGACGACGGCTCGGGGGTCGCGACGGTGTCGAAGCGAATCTGGCCGAAGCCGACGCGGTCGGAACCGTTCTGTTCCTCGGTATGGTTGCTGAGCAAGGTCATCTCGACGTACTGACCTGATGCCCCGCCAAGGTTGAAGGTCTGGGAAAGATTCGTGTCGGCCGCAAGCGTGCCCGAGAACGACGCGCCCGAGAACGACGCGCTATTGCTGAAGCGCAAGGAGAAGTCGGCGAGTTGATTGCCGTTGCCGGTCAGGTCGGATTGCCAGAGGACGATGTTGGCGAGCGTCACCTGGCTGCCGAGGTTCCAGACGAAGACAGGGGCCGGATTTGAACCGAAATAGTAGCCGCTGCCGTTGGAGTTCGTCTCCCACTCGAACCCGTAACCACCGTTGAACGTCGCGGTCTGGGCCGAGGCAAGGGTGTCGCCGGTGATGACGTCGTGTGAGAGGCCGCCCCCATTGAGGGTCGGATTTGTGGGATCGAACAAGCTGGTGTCGGTGTTGAGGTTGGAAGACCCGGCGGCGCTGAACGTGGGGTCGATAATCGTGGCGTTGACGCGTCCCGAGGTGCTGATGGCTGTGCCGAGCACAACCAGGGCAATGGACATCGCTTTCATCGAACGTCTCATTAGAAATTCCTTCGCCTGTTAAGGACAACAACGTACTCGGAAACCCAGCCGACGATGGCAATTGCCAAGCGTGACTTCAGAAGCACCAAATGGTGCGTTAAGCCTTGCGTCGACTTGGAAGGATCGAACAACCTCGTTGATCCGATTGATTTGTCCGCGCCGACGACACTCGCTGTCAAAGGCGGCGATTCTGGAGTCGCTTACGAAATATATCTGGATGTAATAAATATGCGTTTGGGCTGATTGCGTTCTATCTTACTGTGCATTTAGTCTAAATGGAAGAACTTTAAGTTGCAATAGATACGAACCGGAAAAAAATGAGGGTTTTGGGAAACGTTAAGGCCGTTTTTTTGTCGCCGATCACAGGGTGGGGTTGCTGTTCGCCACCCATCGCACCCTTTTTCAGGGATGACGCTCACGCCACCGCACGGCGATCCTCGCGTTGGTCCAGACTCATCAAGTGCCGGTTGTGGCTCTGGACTGCCAACTCCACCGACTCGCACAAGCCACCCTGCTCCGACCTCTCTTGCCTTTCCCACCCTGTGAACGATTGCACCTGACCAGTCGGCATTGACGCAAAGCTCGAGAAAGACTAACGAAAGCGCGGATGCGAATAAGTCAGATTAATGATTGAGCCTACGCGAGAATGGGACGAATCAGCTCGCCGTGGACGTCGGTCAGTCGCATGTCTCGGCCGCTGAAGCGATGGGTCAGGCGTTTGTGGTCAAGGCCGAGGAGGTGAAGCATCGTGGCGTGAAGGTCGTGGACCTGCACCTTGTTCTCGACGGCGTAGTAGCCATAATCATCCGTCGCGCCGTGGATGGTTCCGCCTTTGATGCCGCCCCCGGCCATCCACATCGTGAAGCCGAACGGGTTGTGGTCGCGGCCGTCTGAGCCCTGGGCCATTGGGGTCCGGCCGAACTCGCCTCCCCAGACGACGAGAGTTGAGTCGAGCAGGCCGCGCGACTTGAGGTCTTTGAGCAGGCCGGCGACGGGCTTGTCGGTGGCCCGGGCGTTGTCTTCGTGGCCCTTCTTGAGACCGCCGTGCTGGTCCCAGCGGTCGGCCCCGACGTTCGGGCAGAGGACCTCGACGAACCGGACGCCCCGCTCGACCAATCGGCGCGCCGTGAGGCACTGGCGGCCGTAAAGCTGGGTCTGGGGATAGGTGTCATCGAGCCCGTAGAGTTCGCGTGTGGCCTTCGACTCGCCCGAGATCTCGACCAGATCAGGGACGGCCGACTGCATCCGTCCGGCAAGTTCATAGTTGGCGATGGCCGACTCCATCGCGTCGTTGTGCCCGACGCGTTCGAGCGTCTCGCGGTCGAGCGACCGGAGCAGGCCGAGCATCGCCTTCTGGTTGCCGACGGGCCGGATGTTGGCTACGGGGGTGTTGCCCGCGCTGAAGACCGAGCCTTGATATGACGCCGGAAGGAACCCGTTGGTGAAGCAGTCGGCCCCGCCGGGCGGGATCAGGCCGCTGTTCAAGACGACAAAGCCGGGGAGGTTGCGGCTCTCGCTGCCGAGGCCGTAAGTGACCCATGAGCCGCCACTGGGACGGCCCTGGAGGCCCGATCCGGTGTGCATGAAATAGTTGGCGGCGGTGTGCTCAGAGAAGTTCGAGACCATCGAACGGATGATTGCAAGATCATCAACGCATTCGGCCACATGAGGGAAGAGGTCGCTGACCGGGATACCGCTCTTGCCGCGATTCTTGAACGCCCAGGGAGACTTGAGGACGTTGCCGACGTTGTTGAACTGGGTGGCGGGTGTCTTCATCTTGATCGGCTGGCCGTGCTCGCGGTCGAGCCTGGGCTTGGGGTCGAACGTGTCTACCTGCGACGGCCCACCGTCCATGAACAGGAAGATCACGCTCGTCGCCTTCGCCTTGAAGTGCGGCGGGCGAGGCGTCATGGGGTCGCTACTGGCCCTGACCTGATCACCGAGCAAGGCCGAAAGCGCCACCGCGCCGAACCCGTTGGCACAGTTCAAGAGCATCTCGCGACGGCTCTGTGGTGGTCCAATAAAGCGTTGGCAGTGCATTGAGGGCCGCCTCAGACGATCAGGGGATGAAGATAAACTCTTTGGTATTCATCAAGACATGACAGAGGTCGGTCCATGCTTGAACCTCCTGGCCCGGCGATTCAGCGCCGAGGAAGGTCGAGGCGTCCTGGCGTTCGCGGTCGGTCGGTGCTCGGCCGAAGGCGGTCCGGTAGAGTGAGTCGAGCCGCTCGTCGCGAGTCGCCTTCGAGGCGATCGTCCGCGAGGCCCAGAGCTTCGACCGTTCGAGGACGAACGGGTCATTGAGGAGCGTAAGAGCCTGTGCGGGAACGTTCGAGACGTTCCGTCGGCCCATGCAGCTTGCGGGTGTGGGGAAGTCGAAGGCGAGCAGGAACGGCGAGAGGAAGTTGCGTCGGACGTTGAGATAGAGGCTCCGCCGACCATTGCCGTCGAGAGGCCCGGATTGGCTCGGTCGGCCCCGGCCTTCCATGAACGGGGTGAGATGGGTTGGCACGCTCGGGCCGAAGAGGGTGAGGTCGAGCCGACCCGAGACAGCGAGCATGGCGTCACGGATCGCCTCGGCTTCGAGTCGTCGGACGTTCATGCGATGCACGAGTCGATTGGTCGGATCAACCCGGTCGGCCTCGGGTTCGGCCGCGCTGCTCATCTGGTAGGCGTGCGAGAGAACCATCAGCCGGTGCATCCGTTTTATCGACCAGCCCCCTTTGATGAAATCGGCCGCGAGCCGGTCGAGCAGGTCGGGGTTTGAAGGAGTTTGGCCCATCGCGCCGAAGTCGTCGGTTGAGCGGACGAGGCCTTCGCCGAAATGGTGTTTCCAGAGCCGGTTGACCAGAACGCGACTCGTGAGCGGATTGGTCGGGTCGACGACGCGTCGAGCCAGGTCGAGTCGACCGCTGCCGCTCGCGGGCGTCGAACCTTTTGTACCGCCGAGGACTTCAACAAACCGCCTGGGAGCGGGCTCACCGAGGGTGCGCGAACTGCCGCGAATATGGACGCGGTCGTCTTCCGCAGAGCCGTCAGTGATCGCAAGTCCGATCGTCGGCGTGGGGATTTTTGACTCGATCTTGGCGTATTGAGCGAGGAGCGGCCCGACGGATGGTGCTTGTCGGGGCAAGAGCTTCGATCCACTTGTCTCGGATATTGCGGGAGGCGTGGAGCGGTCGGAGAAGCGAATCTCATCGACGGCAAGGTATCCGTTCCCCGGCATATAACGGGTCACGCCGCCGGTGTAGTCAACGGTCCCACCATCGGCGAGTTCGATATAGGCGCGATGTCCACGCCACATCGAGACATCCATCGTTTCCCATTTGGCCGCAGATCGGGAGGTGTTGACGTCGAGCACCAGGCCGCCATAGATCGGCGAACGGATCTTTTCGAAACCGTCGATCACCAGGTTGATCCGACCTCCGGAACCATCGGCAAGGTAGTGAATGAACGGATGATCGATCGTGAACAATCTTGATCGAAGCGTCCCCTGTAGCCGGTTCGAAGTCCGTCCGGTGTGGGCCTGGCCGGGGGGGATCGGCTCGATCTTGGTGCCGTCGACAATGTGGAAATCACCCTGTCGGCTCGGCCCCGAACCGAACGCCTCGCCGGTGACGAACCAACCTTCGTAAGTCAATTTATTGAAGTCTTCGAACACGATCGAACCGTCGTCTTTGACCGTCTTGGGCTCGACATTCGATGGGCCGAGCTTGGCGGCGATCTCCGTCTTGATCGCCTCTAATTCGGTTGCCTTGCCGCCGATCCGCTCGGGCGCATCGAGGAAAGCGTGCTGATGTCGTGAACTCTTGAGGTAGCCCGAGAGCGAGTAGTAGTCTTTGGTCGTGATCGCATCGAACTTGTGGTCGTGGCAGCGGGCGCAGGCGAGCGTCATGCCGAGGAAGGCCTTGCCGAAGACGTCGATCTGATTGTCGATCCGCGACGCTTCCTCTTCTCGGACGTCGACCGGCGAATGGGTCCCCTCGACGAGGAAGAAGAAGCCGGTGCCAAGGATCGACTCGTTCGTGCCGTCAGCGTTGCGCCTGGGGTTGGGCAAGAGGTCGCCCGCGAGATGCTCGGTCACGAACTGATCGAAGGGGAGGTCGGCATTGAAGGCGCGGGTGACATAGTCGCGATAGCGCCAGGCATCGGGGATCTCATAGTCGAACTCATGTCCCGATGTCTCGGAGTAGCGGACGAGGTCAAGCCAGTGCCGTCCCCATCTCTCACCATATTGCGGCGATGCGAGCAGGCGCTCGACCACCGTCTCGAAGGCGTCGGCCGATCGATCTGCGACGAACGTCTCGACCTCTTCGGGCCTGGGTGGCAGGCCGATGAGGTCGAACGTGACGCGGCGGAGCCAGGAGCGACGGTCGGTGTCGGGAGCTGGCTTGAGGCCATTCGCTTCGAGTCCGTTGAGGAGGAATCGGTCGATAAAGCCCTTGGGCCAGGCTGTGTTGAGGACTTTGGGGTCATCGGTCTTGCGGAGTGGTTCGAGACTCCAATGCTCCGTCCGCTTTTTCCACGCGGCCGATGCCGGACCGGTCTCGACCGATTTTGTGGGTCCGTCATCCGGCCAGGGGGCGTTCATCGCGACCCACTTCGTGAGCGTGGCGACCTCGCTCGCGGGCAGCTTCGACTTCGGCGGCATCTGGACCGTCTCGCCGTAGTTGATCGCGTCAACAAGACGGCTCTCGCCCGGCTTACCGGGGATGATGGCTGGGCCTGAGTCTCCCCCGGCGAGGGCCGACGTTCGCGAGTCGAGCCGTAGCCCGCCCTTCTGCTTCTGAGGCCCGTGGCAGCCCAGGCACTTCGCCGTGAGGAGCGGTCGGACCTCTTTTTCGAAGAACTCGAGCGAGAGGGAATCGAACTTCGTCGGCTCACCGGCCATCCCACTCGTGCCTGCGAGTCCGACGGCCAGCAGCGCCGTCGCGAAGCTTCGCATTATCCGCATGGAACGGCTCCCAAGGACGGTACGGCGGGATGGTAGGGGCGGGCACCCTCATTATCCCCGAGAGATCGTCAGTGACGCAACAGCCTGACTCAACGGAGCGGTCGACCTTCGATCGGCTTGCCGTTCGTCTCCAGAATCTGAAAGTGATGGATGCCGGGAGTCTTGGGGTCGCGATGGGTCCAGACGACCTTCTTTTCGGGGGTGACTTCGGTGAGCTTGACGTCATTGCCCTGGGCGTGATGGCTGGTGATGACGGTGTTCCCGTTCGGCAGCCGCTGGACGCCGCACGCGTCATTGATCGGCCGGCCGGGGAGGTTGTCGTTCGAGACCTGCCAGACCGTCTTTCCCTGAGGGTCGACCTCGATTACCAGGTCGCCGAGGGTGCAGCCGATGAGGGTGTTGCCATTGTCGAGCCGGATCGCCGTGAACGGCATGTTGGGAGTCTTGACCTCCCAGACGACCTCGCCGCTTGGACTGTATTCGCGGACGACCCGATCGAGCAGTTGGGGGACGAGATAATGCCCGTTGGCCAGCTTCCGGCTCATCCGGGTCTGAAGGTGATGATCTTTGGTTTGGGCCTTGATCGGAACCTCGACGACGATCTTGCCTTCCTTGCTAACTTCAAGCAGACGAGGCTTGTCGCCGGCTTCGGTGAGGAGGGTATTGCCGTTCTCAAGCCGCTGGGCGGTGTTAACCTCGGACTGCGTCCCCTTGAAGATCAGTGTCGTTGCACCTTCGGGAGTGACCTTGACGACCGCTCCGCCGGGATAGTTGGCGTCTTTGTTGAGGGCGAGCAAGACGTGGCCGCCGGGCAAGACCGAGCCGTCTCGTGAGGCGTGAGGATATTGCCAGGTGATCTTGCCCTCACCATCGCGAATATACGTCGCACCTCCGGCCGCCAGGAACTTGTGCGAGATCGGCTCATCGGCCCGACCGGTCTCGGGGCCGGCGATTGCTGCGAGCAGGACGAGGATCACGCACATTCGTAGCGATCGCATCGGCGATTCTCCGGGGCTATCGACTTGATCTGAGTTCGTCACGACTATAGCAGAACCGACTGGGGCGGAATCACACCGCGATGGCCGAACTGCTTGGACAAGAATCAACATCAAGGTGGAACTTGACTCGATTAGGTCTCGACTTGATTGTTGCGACCATTCATTGATATTTCTGAGCAGGTGACTACGGCCGGTTCTGCAAATCGATCCGCCGATGACGACGATCGACGGATCAGGGCGTCAGGTCGAGCGTGATGACAGAGACGGAGGCTGGCGGCAGTTCGACGGTGAACGTCTGGTCGGTGGCGAGGTCAGTGCGGACGATTGCGACGGCATCGGGGGTGGCGAAGCCGTTGACTGCATCCGGGGCTGAGGCTCGTACGGTCGCGATCCGCCCACGTTTCGCTGGGGTCGCGCCCGAGATGATCAGTGTGGTGTTGAGAGGGTGGGTTGGATCGGTGTTTACGGCCTTGAGATAGATGTGCTTGCCGTCGGCCGATCGACTGGCGACCGCGTCAAGGTGCGCGACGCCTCGCCCTTCACGGCTGGAGTCGAAGGTCGGTCCCGAGACTTCGACGACGAGTCGGTCGGAGCCGAGGTGTTCGGCGTAGAGCCGGTTGACCAGATAGATCGGCGTGACGAAGACGCCGTGTCGGCTCGCCTGGATGATGCCGCCGGGCCAGCCGTTGACCAGGTCAGAGACGGCGCTCATGCCGACCAGGCCGTCTGTGCGTTCGAAGACGTTCATCAGGCGCGCTGCGTAGAGGCCCGCGTCGATCGAATATTGCTGATCTGTCGGCAGGTCAAGCCCCCATTCGTTGATCGCCAGCGCGATCGACCGTCCTGGCACAAGCTCGGCAATCATCGCCTTGAGCTGGCCGTAGAACTGCCCGTAATGGAGGGGATGGGCCATCAGGTTGAGGCGGTCGCCGGCCATATCGCGGCGGCTGTAATAGTGGTGAATGGCGAGGAAGTCGATGCCCTGACCGGCCGAGCGGAGGACTTCTCGGTTCCAGTTCAGGTCGTTGTCGCCAACGGCGATCAGCTTGATGGTCGGGTCGACGGCACGCATCGCGGTGGCGTAACGGTTGAAGTTGCGAGCATAGGTCGCCGCGTTGCTGTGTCCCCGGACCCAACTGCCCCAGATCTCGTTGCCGACCTCCCAGTACTTGACGCCATAAGGCTCAGGGTGGCCATCGGCGGCGCGGATCGCGCCGTGTTTGGTCGTCGTGGGGGCGTTGCAGTATTCGACCCATGCGGCGGCGTCTTCAACGGTCGCGCCTCGGCCATCGACGTTAACTGTGATCTGGGGCTCGGCGTGGACCCTTCGGCAGAATGCGAGGAACTCGGGGGTGCCGAAGTCACCGTTCTCGCGCTCGTTCTTCCAGGAGAGGTTCTTCCAGGTCGGCCGTTCGTCGCGAGGGCCGATGCCCCATCGCCAGTGATAGTCCTGGGCGACGTTGCCGCCGGGCCACCGGATGAAGGCTGGGCGAAGCGCTTCGACCCGGTCAAGCACGTCCCGGCGCACGCCGTCGATCGCATCTCCGGGGATGAGAGAGACCTGATCGATCCAGACCTTGCCTCGGCCGGGGAAGAGGATCGCCAGCCTCGCCAGGGGGTCGGCCCGAGACGGGTTCAGGTGGAATTCATATCTCTTCCAGTGCCCGACGATCGTTTCGATTCGCGCCTCGGCATAAGCCGGACCGCCGAGCACGTCGGGTTCGAGCGAGACGACGACAGGACCGACATAATTGGAGGTCTTGAGCCAGAGGTAGCCGCGATACTCGACACCTTCACGGATTGGCATCCGGCCCTGATAGATCCCTCGGCGAGGGACCACTCCTCCCCCGGCCTCGACGCAGAGCGAGTGTTCGGGAGTCTTCCGTTCGGGATAGAAGACGGTGTTATCGTGCGTGAACGTGAGGCCGTAGTCGTCGTTGCGGTCGTCGGGATAGCGCTCCCAGTTGCGCGGCAGGCCGATCACGTTTGACGCTTCGTCGAAGCTGCGGTCTTTGATGAGTTCGGCATGCAGGCCGCCCTTGATGCCCTCGAACATATATTCAAGGAACTGGCCATAGAGCAGCGGGCTGATCTTGCCGACCACCTGGCTCGCGTCGATCGTGACCTTGGCCGCGACCGGCGCAGCGGCCCGGGCGGGCGTCGCGAGGAGGGCGAGGGCGAGGAGGATGCAGGCTCGAAATTTCATGAATTAGAGTCCAGAAAGTGTTCATCTCTACCAATGCATGACATAGCCACCGTCGACGTTGATCGTCTGCCCGGTGACGTTTCTGGCCTTCTCCGAGGCGAGGAAGACCGCCATCGCGGCGATATCTTCGGGGGTCTGCCAGCGGCCGAGAGGGACGATCGTCCGAACTTTCTCTCCTGCCCATTCCTCGTAAGTCGGCAGAGAATCTGCGGGCTGGCGGGCCGCCCATGCGTCGTAAACCGATCGGTTGAGCGCGGTCTGGATCATGCCCGGGCAGAGCGAGTTGACCCGCACACCGTAAGGAGCCAGGTCCTTTGCCGCGCATTGCGCGAAGTTGATCAGGCCGGCCTTTGAGGCGCTATAGGGCGGGTCGGTCTGCGACCCGATCTGGCCCGCGACCGACGCGATGAACAGCAAGGTCCCCGACCTGGCCTCAGCCATCGCAGGCGCGAAGGCGTGGGCGACGTGCGCGGCCCCGATGAGGTTGACCCGAAGCACGCGTTCCCACGTCGACGGGTCGACCTTCCAGAAGGGGAATCCGAATTGCCCCGAGCCGATCCCGGCGGCGAAGACCACATGGTCGCACCGGCCGAAGGTCTGACGGATCTCGTCCGCCAGGCCTCCGATCGCGGCGAAGTCGGTCACGTCGGCCGCGTAACCGACACACCGAAGGCCGCCGAACTGTTCAGCGATTTCGACGACAGCAGGATCGCGGTCGACGATCGCCACCTTCGACCCTTCCGCCGCGAAGGCCGATGCGATGGCATGCCCCAGACCCCTCGCGCCGCCGACGACGACGGCGACCGAGTCTTGGAATTCGAGATTCATTGACGCATTCGTGTTTGGAGATTTAGGGTGTCAGAGAGAAGACCCAGTCGTGGCCGTGTGACGGTGCCTGGCGGTTGATCGTGCCGGAGGCGTCTGCCTTGAGATCGCCGATGGATTCTTCCTCGCCCTTGACGGGGTCGAACAGCGTCGCGTGATACGTCTTTCCGGGGGCCAGGCCACGGACGATGATCGGCTTGGGGTCAAGGAGATAGAAGAGTCGAGGCCCGTCGGGGCTGCCGAAAGCCAGGGGCGGGAATGCGGCTCGTGGCTGCGGGGTGCCCCAGGGATTCATGCCGATCGGTCCCATGTCGAGGGCTTTAGGCCAGACTCCTACGACGGGACCGACTTCACGCCAGCCGGGTGTTTCGACCTTGCTCGCACTCCAGGTTGCGTCGGTGCCGATGCGGATGATCGATCCATCCTGCAACTCAACCTCAAGGCCCGCGATCAGCCCGGCGGGGTTGAGCTTGACGGGGGCCTTGGCGTTCTCGGCACGGATTGCGATGAGGTTCTGACCCGCGTGGAGCGACGCCGTCACGTCAATGACCGAGGGATCATTCCAGGCCCCGCCTGTCCCGGCTTCCTTGCCGTTGACCCAGGCGGTGAACTTGTCGTCTGCGGCGAGCCGGAGCCTTGCCCGGACGATCCCTTTGCCTTCGGGGATGGAGAATGCGCGACGGAAGAACCGCGCCTCGACGGGGGCGTCCTTGGAGGCGTCGCCCTCGGGGAACCAGATCCAGCGCCCAAGTTCGGGAGGCTGGGCCGAGGCGGGAGCGTCCCAGGTGACCCATTCGGGATGCGGCTCAAACCGAGTCCAGGCGAACTTCGTGAGGAACGTCTTGCCCGCGCCAAGCTGCCCCGAGCCGGGAAGGTTCATGGCGTCGTCCCAGGAGATCACGCCATAGTTGCCGCCGCTGGGGGAGTTTCCATGTGGCTGACCCTTGCGATTGCACTGCCAGATGCCGTTGGCCCCGTAGGTGTGTCCCGCAGCGCCTTCGGCCATGCAGATCCAGAACATGGCGCGGGTCCATTCGGTCGGCAGGCTGTCGCTCAGGCGTTCGTAGCTGGCCTCGCCGTCGATGACCGGCATCCGAGGTCTGGCCGCGTAAGACTCACGGGCCGCCTGGAGGGTGATCGCCGCCGCCTCGCGCTGGCCGTGGGGGGTCTGGAGCAGGTCGAAGTCGAGCAAGGCCGCGTCGTCGGTGGCGTTGCGGGCGGTGTAGAGGCGGATCGCGGTCGGGTGGATCGTCGTTGGGCGACGGAAGGGGTCGGTGGCACGGACATATCGGAGGACTTCAGTCCACTTGTGAACCTGCTCACGATCGTCGAACGGGAAGCCCTTGGCCTGATAGTAAGGCAGGTTGGCCTCGCCCGCGACGCACCAGACAACGGGCCACGAACCATAGCGGGCGATGAGATATCGCCAATGCTGGTTCGACTTGTCCACCCCCATCTCGGGCATGAAGTAGCCCCACATCCCGACGACGCAGGGGGTGATCCCCTGCTCGACCAGATACCGTAGCCGGAGATCAACGGCGTCGAAATATTGGGGGCGAATCCGGGCGTACTTCGGCTCCCAGGGGAAGCCGGCCTCGTTGGCCCCTCGGGGGTCGAAGGGGGGCATGTCGGGATAGAGGCCGGCGACGATCTGGACGACGTTGAAGCCTTTCGCCTTGCGATCAGCGGCGAGCGTGGCGAACTCGTCGGGGAAGTGGAGCCGGTGGCAGAGGCCCATCCACCAGGTATCGCCGAGCCAGAAGAAGGGCGTGCCGTCGGCGTGTTCCATGTGACGCTTGTCGGCGGCAACCTTGATCGGCCCGTGCTGGAAGAGGGGATTGGCTCCGCCGTAAGACCCGACCTCGACTCGCCCCTCGATCCCTTGCAGACCGGTGTCGGCCACGTCATTGCCTTCGGTGCGGAAGCGGTGCTCGCCGACCTCGCCTGAGGCATAGCGGACTTTCCAGACCCGGCCTCCGGCCCAGAACGTGGGGACCCGGAAGGTCTTACCTGACGGAGATCTGAAGACGGCATCAAGGTGGATGTCGTTGAACGGGTCGGGCCGATCCCGCACCGAAGTGAACGCGATCTCGACCGGGACATTCGCCGTCGTCCGAGTCGGTTCGGCCGCGCCGGTGGAGGCGCTGAGCGTGAGAAAGGCCCACGTCACGACCCCTAGCCTGCGGAATTCGTTCATTGAAGAGAGCCTTCTGTCGGGAAAATCCGGGGAGACCTCGCCGCGTTCGACCCCTCGACCGCCGCTCGGCGAACCCTTGGCCCTGAGATCGTAGCTCGTCCCGACGTTGACGGAAAGGATCTCGCGATCGGTGCCTGCGACTGTCTCTCCCGAGGTCGGATTGATCCCGCCGATTTCCTGCGATCCGCGTCGCGTCGGGTTTTGTGACTTGGCACTGTCACGGATTGACCCCGGGTGGGGATCGGGGGACAATATGTCAAGGATTGAGTGCCGCTTTAAAATCAGTCTGCATCGCGATAGATGGCGATGCTGGTACGCGAGCGGAGGCGACGAAGCATGGCGGTCAACCCTCGGCCCAAATCGGAGGAGACGGAACGGTCAGAAGTCTTGGTCGTCAAAGATCAAGCGGATCGTACCGCGCCCGTTGCTCCGGCTTCCCTGGCGGCAGGGTGCCCATCCGCCACCATCCATGAGGAGGATTGCCGACCCCCGGGGGATACGATCCGCCAACTCGACCCGATCCAGGGTGTCACGGTCTGGGTTGCCACGAACACGGGAGTGGCGGGGCCTTGCGACGACACAGTCGTAGCCGAGCCCCTTGTCACTTCCCAGCTACCGGGGACGTCGGTGTATCTACCGACCGTCGAGGGTTATGAAATTCTCTCCGAGCTTGGGCGAGGCTCGATGGGCATCGTCTACAAGGCACGCCAGTTCCGGCTCAATCGGATCTGCGCTCTGAAAATGATGATCTCGGGCACGCAGGCCGACCTGCCGATCGCCGGACGGTTTCAGGGCGAGGCGGAGTCGCTTGCCTCGCTGCTGCACCCGAACGTCGTACAGATCTTCTCGATCGGAGAATCGAACGGGATACTGTATCTCGAACTGGAATATGTCGAGGGGGGAAGCCTCTTCCAGCAGCTTGCCGGCACTCCGAAGCCTGCCGATGAGTCCGCCACTCTGATTCGCGCTCTGGCGGGGGGCGTCGCCGCGATCCATCGGCGTGATCTCGTACATCGCGACCTCAAGCCGGCTAACATCCTTCTGGCCGCTGACGGGACGCCGAAAGTGGCCGACTTCGGCCTCGTGAAGGTCCGGTCGTCGGCCGCGACGCTAACGCCCCAGGGGTCGATCCTCGGGTCTCCGAGCTACATGGCACCCGAGCAGGCTGAGGGGCGTGGGGAAGCGGTCGGGCCGGCGGCTGACATCTACGGCCTCGGGGCCATCCTCTACGAGATGCTGACGGGCCGGCCCCCGTTTCGTGGCGCGACGATCCACCAGACGATTCGCCAGGTGATCTCGACCGATCCGATCTTGCCGTCTCGGCTGACGCCCGGCTTGCCCCGCGACATCGAGACGATCTGCCTGAAATGCCTCCAGAAACGGCCGGTCGACCGCTATGCGACCGCCGCCGACCTGGCCGAAGATCTCCGGCGTTTCCTGGCGAGAGAGCCGATCCTCGCCCGCCCGGTGCCGCTCTGGGAGCGGTCGATCAAGTGGGCACGTCGGCGGCCGGGGGCGGCGTTCCTGGTTTCGGCCCTGACGATCACCCTGGTCGGCTTCCTGATCTTTGGGATCTGGTCATACGCGGAGATCGCGCACCACTTGAAGCAAGCCGAAATCGCGCGGGCCCTGGCGGTCGCCGAGACTTACGGTGCCCGCCTGAGCGAGACCCGCGCCCTCATCTTCGCCCGCCCGGCGGGTTGGCGCGAGATCGTGTTCGCGAATCTCGACGTCCTGGCTTCGATGGCGACCACGAAACGCGACCCGATCGAGCTGCGTACTGTGGCCGCGTCTTCCCTCGGGGGGATCGACGTCCGTGAGCTGGCGCGGCTCGATGTCTGTAATCCGGTTCGATCGCTCGACTTCAGCCCTGACAGCGGTTCGCTTGCCACCGCCGATTATGGCGGCCGGCTCCGCATCTGGGACGTGAAGACCTTCAAGCACCTTGCCGTGGTCGACGACCCGGCATCCAACGGGACGCAATATACCGAGGAGTCGCCCACCCCCGCGGTGCGATATCGGCCCGGTGGCGGCGGCCTCTTCTATGCGACCTACGGCTGTTGCGTTGAGTGGTATGACCCCGCCCATCCCGAGGCCAAACGGAAATCCATCCGAGGTCGCTCTCAGCCCTGTTCAATCGCCTTCGATGCGTCAGGCCGTCGCATGGCGATCTCCTGGATTGCCGGCTGGATTACTGTGCACGACACCGAAACCGGGTTGCTGCGTCGGTCCATCGTCGCCCCGGTCTCCTGGCATACGAACCCCGTGGCTCTTAGCCCGGACGGCCAATGGGTCGTGGGCATTGATAACGATTTTCGGGTCCAGCTCCATCCCACCGAAACGTCAGGTCCCCCGATCACACTTGGCCGTCACACCGGCCACATCCGGTCCCTCGCGTTCAGCCTCGACGGCAAGACCCTGGCCTCGGCGTCATTGGACCAGACGGTCAAGCTCTGGGACATGACCCGCCGCGAGGAGAAGCACACCCTTAGAGGTCACACCGCGCGGCTGAATTCGGTCGCCTTCCATCCTGATGGCGAGTTCCTCGCGTCGGCAAGCGACGACCGGACGGTCCGGCTCTGGGACGCGAAGAGTGGCGCGGCCCTGCTGATCATCCGGCCCGAGGTCGAGTCGGTGCTCTCGGTCGCGTTCAGCCCCGATGGCAACTCTCTCGCCTGCGGCCACGGCACGATCTGCGTCTATGCCCTTACGGGTTTGCGTGAACATAGGCGATACCACGGGCTTCCGCACGAGATCTTTGGCGTCGCCTTCCATCCTCGCGATCCCCGGATCGTGGTCGTGGGAGGCGCGACCCACGACCTCCA
>JANXSY010000146.1 GCA_025356435.1 Isosphaeraceae bacterium
TTGTTCGCGATCGTCTGCGCGGGGAAAGTCCCCTGCGAGCTGGCATAGTTATGTACGGCCAGCCCGAGTTGCTTGAGGTTGTTCACGCACTGGGCGCGGCGGGCCGCCTCGCGTGCTGCCTGCACCGCCGGAAGGAGGAGGGCGATTAAAACCGCGATGATCGCGATGACCACCAACAATTCAATCAGTGTGAATCCATTGCGACGTTTCAAGAGCGTTCTCCGTGGATAACAGGACTGGGGGGGGGGAAATGAGTGGAATGAAGGACTGCATCGAGAATGATCCAAGAAGAGCCGCGTTTCAAGCAAAAAATTAAGAATTCGTGACGGATTTCATCTTACGACAACCAACATTAATGTCTTGTCATATATGAAATTTTGAAATTGCGAAGGTCACCACCGCAAGGCCACCGTCGGATCAACGGGGTCGAGACTTAAGCATTTCGAACGATTGTCGTTTTCCGCGATCGCTTGTAACAATGACTCTGGCGATTCCAACGGCCGCCCCGTCGTATTGGTGGCATCCAGGCCGTTCTAGACGAAACCTAAGTCGCGATTGGATCATCACTTCGGCGTTTTCGGCCGCATTTTTCAGTGCAGTGCGGGTGTCATTTTCCGGCTCGGCACGATTCTTGCAAAGAGGGAGTGCGGCTTGCGACCCGTCTCCAACGACTCGCCCGCACGCTCGACGATTCAGTCACTTGCCTCGGCCAAAAACGATGTTGCCCCTGGCCCCTATTGGGGGCCGGAAACGGATGCCACGATGGCAACCCGGGCCGACTCTGAACAGGAGGTTCGGATGACCGCCGTGAAGACACTCGCCATTGGAGCGCTGGTGATTGGAGCGGCGGCACAGGCGGCCTGGGCCGGGCCTTATTCAGGGCACTTCGCCTGGTCAGCCTGGAACGACAGGAACCGCGTGGCGGTGAACGCCGCGATGGCCGACCCGATCAACCTCCATGTGAGCAACTTCGCCCCGGTTGTCGCCCCGACGCCTCCTCCGACCCCCACCCTCACCCCCACCCCGATGCCTTCCGGCCCGCTGCTTGCGGTGGCCCCTGCCGCCTCATTCGCCCTCATCCCCGTCCCGACGCCCCCGATGGCCTTCGCCCCCGCGCCGGCCCCGATCTATGCGGCGGCGATGCCCAGCCCCGCCCCGGCGGCCTCGGCCGTTACCTATGACGCCTTCGTCAACCTGGGTAACGCGCCTTTTGTCGACGCGACCAACCTGACGGCCTCGACCCCGCAGGCGTGGGCCAATAGCACGGCGATCACCGGCCTCTTCGGCGGCCATCCGACCGATCAGCAGCAGGCCGACTTCAATAGCGCGGTGCTTCAGCGGGTCGAGCAGACGTTCCAGCTCGCCGGGGTCCACGTCAACCTGACCTCTGACCCCAACGCCCAGTCCAACCACACCCTGAGCGTCGTCTCGAACACGACCAGCGCCTGGGGGCCTCTGCTCGGCCTGACCAACATCGGCGGCAACGGCTTCGACTTCATCGACGAAGTGGCCAAGAGCGCGAACTCGATCAACGACCTCGAATGGATCGTCGCCCACAACGTCTCGCACGAGCTGATGCTAGCCTTCGGTGTCGGCGAGAAGTATGACAAGTCGGGCTCCTACATCGACGCCGAGATGGCGAATCTCTCGATGATGCTCGACCCGAACGCGACCTTCAGCCAGGGGGCCGCCGCCGCGCTGCTCTCCAGCCATTCGCTGAACACCAACGGCACGGGCGGGGCGTTCGCTCAGGAAGTCGGCCCGCAGCCGGTGCCTGAGCCGACCACCGTCGCCATCTGGGCCATCGCCGCGATCGGACTCGCGGTCGCCCGGCGACATCGCTCACGGAACGCGACGGCCTGAGAACGAGACCAGCGACGACATTCAGAACCGGCCCGGGAACCTGCTCACGCGGGTGTCCTGGGCCGTTCGCATTCCCGGTCGCAACGGCGATTTCCAGAAAAAATCGACTTTGGCGAAAAATAGGCTAAAGTTCACTCGCTTGACTGCCGACACCGGCGATCGAGAGTGGTCGCCTTGCTTCGTTCCGTCACGAAGTGTCGGAATGAGGATGATACCAACCTCCTGATCGGGGGCCGTATCGTCCCGCGCCTCGACTCCATCCTGAAACGCACCCAGCGACCAACACCCGTCGATCTCGGAGTCGTGCATGTTCAATCGACTGTGGAAGAGCGCCCGCAAGGCCCTCGCCGAGCGCTCGCCGTCCGCCCGAGGGCGGCTGGAATGCGAGGCGCTCGAGACGAGGCAGATGCTCTCGACGACGGGCGTTGACTACGCGCTGAGCGGCTTCTCCTGGTCGAATCCGAGCAAGATCACTTATAGCCTCCCCGCTGACGGCGTCTCGTGGGACCAGGGCTATAACAACCTGAACGCCTCGCTCAACGCCAACTTCGGCAACGCGAACTGGAAGCGTGACTTCGCCAGGTCGCTTCAGACCTGGGCCGCGTCGGCGAACATTAACGTCGTCGCCGTCGCCGACAACAACGCCCCGTTCAACGTCCCGGGCTTGTCGCAGGGCGACCCCAACTTCGGCGACATCCGCCTGGGCGGGTTCGACTTCCAGGACAACCAGACCCTCGCCCAGACCTATTTCCCGCCCCCCAACGGCGTGACCGCGTCCGGCGACGTTGAGGTGAACACCGCCTTCAACTGGGGTCCGAACGGCCCCTATGACTACTTCAGCGTGATGCTCCACGAGGTCGGCCACTCGTTCGGCCTCAAAGACCTGCCCAACTCGCCGTCTGTCGAGGCGATCCGCTACGCCGGCGTCCGCCCCGGGCTGATGCCGGGCGATATCGCAGGCATCCAGGCGATTTATGGCCCGAGGACTCCCGACGCTTTCCAGTCGGCAGGGCGAGGGATCTCCGCCTCAGGTGCGATCGACGTGACGGCCCAGCTCGCCGGGTCGGGCGCGGCGACGATCTCGAACATCTCGCTCGCCACGATCGGCGACACCGAATACTTCCAGTTCGTCGCCCCCGCCGGCTCGAACGAGGGACTCCGGGCAACGGCCGTCGCCTCGGGGATCAGCTCGCTCAGCCCGAAGATCACCGTTTACGACGCCTCAATGAACGCCCTCGGGACAGCCGCCGACCCGAACTCCTGGGGCAACAGCCCGACCGTCAGCCTCGGCAACATCCAGCCCGGCCAGACCTACATCGTCGCCGTCACCGGCGCGACGAGCGACGTCTTCGCGGTCGGGGCCTACGCCTTGAGCCTGGCCGTCTCGGGCACGAACGCGCAGCCATCGCCGATCGTCACACCGCCCCCCATCATCGTCACCCCGCCCGTGATCACGTCCCCCGCGCCGACACCTCCACCGAATCCGGCCGGGCCAAGCCACTCCTCCAATCGGTCAGTCGCGCTCGGGTTCGTCAATCAGACCGTGCTCACGGGACAAAATCTCTATTCGGCGACAGACCGCAACCTCTTCGCCTTCCAGGCCGCCCGCTCGGGCACGATGGTCGTCGCCGCGACCGGCCCGACCCTGATCCGCGTCATCAACCAGCGCGGCCAGGTCGTCGCATCGGGCGTGGGTGCTGTCTCGGTCCAGGTCCCAAAGGCGGGCACATTCTACTATGTGCTCACGACATCTTCTAACGGCTCGTCGATCCTCGGCTACAACCTCGCGATCGTGACCCAGCCCGCGCAACCCGCCCGTCGAGTGCGTGCCGCGAGAAGCCACCAAGACGTTCCCGCCGCCGACACCTTGATCCATCCGACCACCGCCGCGCCTGTTGATCGGCCCGTCTGGAAGACGCCGCACAGGGTTTTGGTAGTCAACGACCGGCTGCGGACGCCATTGGCTCGTTGAGAGCGTCGGGGATGGGCCTCAGAAGTCTTGATACCCCAGCGTCTCGGCCTTCGACCGGCCCGCGAACATCAGCATGACGAAGCCGATCGCGCCGAACATCATCGGCCCCCGGTAGCGGAGTCTCTAGTCAAGGCATCCCCACCACCCCCAGAACATCAATGCCGACCGATCCACCATGCCCGCCTCCCGTTGGCCAGGGTCTAATGCGTCTCCCTTGACGTGCCATGACCTCCGCGCATCATCTCAGGCCCGGGAGTAGGTTACAACCTACCGCCTGACGACTTCGGACAACACGACGATCGCCTAATCATCGCCCGGCGGCTCGATCGGGATGGCGGGGGAGGGGAGGTCGGTTTCGTCGATGCGGAACTCGGCGAGCTTCTTGTGCAGGGTGTTGCGGTTGATCCCCAGCCGCGCGGCGGCCTTGATCTGGACCCGTTCGCACGAGGTGAGAACCTGCTCGATCAGCTCGCGCTCGACCTGGCCGACGATCCGGTCGTAGAGGTTGTTGGCCTGCGGGCCGGCAGAGCGAAGGCCCTGGCGGACGAGTTCGGCGGCGAGCGCGGTGGGGTCGCTGGTCCGGGTGCGGATCGGTCGAGGGGGGGCCTCGCCCCGAAGCTGCGGGGGCAGGTGCTCGACGGTCAACTCAGGCCCGTCGCCCAGCACGACCCCGCGCTCGACGTAGTTCTGAAGCTCGCGGACGTTCCCCGGCCAGTCGTGCTCGCGGAGCCGACGCATCGCCTCGGGGGAGACCCGGCGGACGTCTCGGCGGTTCTGGTCGCTATAGCGCTTGAGGAAGAAATCAACAAGGATCGGGATATCTTCACGTCGCTCGCGCAAGGGCGGCAGGTAGATCGGCACAACGTTGATCCGATAATACAGGTCTTCGCGGAACCGGCCGGAGTCAATCTCGTCGAGGAGATCGCGGTTGGTCGCGGCGATAATCCGGGTATCGACCTTGTTCGTCCGGGTGTCGCCGACCCGCTCAAACTCACCCTCCTGCAAGACGCGGAGCAGCTTCACCTGAAGCTTGGGTGAGGTGCTGTTGATCTCGTCGAGGAAGATGCTGCCGGTGTGCGCGGCCTCGAATCGCCCGGTGCGGTTGTCGACGGCCCCGGTGAACGACCCTTTGACGTGGCCGAACAGCTCGGATTCGAGCAGGCTCTCAGTGAGCGCCCCGCAGTTGACGCGGATATAAGGGCCAGACTGGCGGGGGCTGAGGTCGTGGATCGCCCGGGCGACCAGTTCCTTGCCGGTGCCGGTCTCGCCGACGATCAGGACCGCCGCGCGTGCCGGGGCGACCTGTCGCGTGGTGCGGGCCACCTCGCGGATCGCCGTACTCGTGCCGATGACTCCGGGCAGGGATTGGTCGAGGGGTGTGGTCATCGAAGGATGGATCTCTGGGGCGTGCTCAAGAGCGGTGGTGGATGTCGGGTGATGGAGTCGGGCGGGCTGCCGAGCCCGAGGTTAGTTTTGCGACCAATCGTCGCCCCTGCCCAACTCCTGTGTGATGATCCAGACCGCTTCGCTGCCCGGAAGTCGCTTGCTGAGCCGATCTAGCGCCGCCTCGGCCTCTTCGATCGTTGAAAACAGGAGTTGCGGCAAGTCCGGGGAAAACAAGATCGATGCACCCTCGTCGATCATGGCGTTTTGGCACTCCCCCAGGGTCACTTTGTCAGTGGTCCGCCGCGCCGTGATGATCCGGTAGGGCAGCATTCCCGCCGCATGGGCCTCGGGGACCGTGAGGCCGCTGGCGAGAGCGATCCGATCGCGATAGGCGAGACCTTCCGCCTCCTCATAGGCCCGGAGGATCGTCTCGGTCCGGTCTTCGAGCCGAAGTCGGTCCCAGTCGTCCCAGATGACCGTGACGTTGAGCAAGCCCGTCGAATACTCTTGCTCGTTAATGATCGGCTGTCCCGATACGCGAACACTCTTGAGTTCTGCGACCAGACGCTCGACGAGAGATCCATCCGTTCGTCGCGGCCGCTCTCCGACACCTATTTTTTTCCTAGGCATATAATACTCACAACAGATGTGAATGAACGAGAAGCCATTCGGCCGTCTCGCGTGCTTGAACCACTTCGTGAAAATAGGCTCGATTTTTATGATATCGCAACGTCTCTCGCCATAGCGGATCGAACTGCTGCCCTCGCTGCTGGACCTCTCGACGAAACTCCAGCGAGTAGGCCTGGGTTAGAGCCGACGACCTCTGTGCGATCAAGAGATCGGCCCAAGCACGAATGTTATGTCCTGCTCCTTTTGCAGGCCATGCAATGTTCAGTTTTCTTCCCTTTTCAATCGCCGCCTGGATGTCTCCTTTCCAAGTAATCGTCTGCGTGTCGGTCAGTCCAATTAAGGAAAAATAGGCGGCCTTGAGTGTCATCTCAGCCGTGTATCCCAAGAGATAAATCGCGCCCGTCCGGCGGTCGGCCTCCGCGAGGGCCAAGGCATCATCGAATCGCTGTCTGGCAGCCAGGCGGAACTCGCGGATGCTATCGTCTCGGCATCGGTCGATCAGTCGTCGTGGCATGGAGGATGGCCTTCAAGATCAGCCGACGGTTCGGATTCGGAGCGGCTCCGGCCCCGCAGCATCAACGGATCGACGCGGCCGGTCGATTGACCGGAAGGGGACGTGCGGTAACCTTGGGCTTGAGGGCCTCGGCCACGTCGGAGAGGGCTTTCTGGATCGCGGGGTCGGGCTCGGTGTCGAGGAGGGCGACGAGCCGCTGCTCCTGACCCTTCACGAGCAGCGGGCCGAACCGTCGCACGCTCTTGATGAGCTGGGCGGCGGCGGCGAGACGGAGGTCAGCGGGCTTCGAGGGGTTAAGCACCGTGTCGGCCAGGTCACGCTGGGCTTCGACGCGGGGGAGGTCGCCAAGCGCCGTCGCGGCGGGCATCGCGGTGGCGGGGGTGTTGAAGGCGATCGAGAGTGATGGGACCGCCATCGAGAGGTCGCCCTCGAATGGGCTGCCCGAAGTCGTCGCGATCTGGCTCAGCAGGTTCGCGGCCTGCGAGGCATAGGCTGTCCGCTCGGCGGCCGAGAGCGGGCGGGCTCTGAGGCCGGCGAGGGCGTGGTCAATCTGTCGCTTGAAGAGGGTCGACTCGGTGGGCGTCACGAGATACTTCACGTCGGGAAAGCTCTCCAGCTTGGCCGCGACGGCGTCGCGGAGCGCGAGCGGGCCGACGAGGAAGATCGGGATACCAGCCGTATGGGCGTCAGCGCGAAGGTTGGCGAGGGTATCGAGCAGTCGCCACGAGCCTTGAACCAGGTCAGGATCGATGGTAATCAGCTCGACATCCGCAACTTCGGCTGCGATCCGGAACCCGGCCTCGCCGGTCGGGGCGAGCTGGGCGTCATAGCCAAGGGTTTTGAGGAATCCGACGACCTGACTGCCTCGGTTCGGATTGCCGTCGATCACCACGGCGCGGGAGGCCGGGCCGGTCGAGGCAAACCGCGCCAGAATCGGGACGACGCGGCTCGAACCGGGGAAGGCCCGCTTCGGATTGAGCCCAACCAACGCCTGCGCGGCAGCGAACTGGACGCGACGGTCAGGGGCGTTAAGCGCCTGGGCGAGTGCGCCGGGCCGATAGCCATCGTTGAGCGTTTTAAGGTCCGTCACCTTACCAAGCGCCACGACTGCGGCAGCGGCGACCGTGTTCCGCCCATCAGCGACCGATCGGCGGACGAGGTCTCCGAGCACGACCGGACCGGCGGCAACCGCCTCGGGGGCGGCGGCGACGGGGTCGCGTTCCAGGGCCAGTTCGAGCATCGTGATCCGAGCCCGACGATCGCTCGGGTCGATCTTGACGGCCTCTCGAGCAAGCTTCAGGCCAGAGATCGAGGCGACATCAACGCGGGTCGTCGCCCGGGGCGATGGGGCCTTGGCGGCGTCGTCCCAGGTCCATGCGGTTTCGGGGGCGTTCGGCAACTTGGGCAGTGACAGGAAGAGGGTACGAGCGGTGTCGTCGAGCACGCGGACTGGTGGCTTCGCCTGGGCTTCGAACGACACGCCCGTGATCCGGCTCACAGCGCGTCGTGCGGCGTCTCGGGTCGGGCCACTCGGCCGGGCGGCAACAGCCGTCAGTGCGGGCACAGCGCGAAGGTCGCCGATCGCGCCCAGTGCCTCAGCCGATGCGGTGGCAGTGGGTCCATCGGGACTATCGAGGGTGGCGATCAGGGGAGACATCGCCGAGGTGTCGAGTGCCCCGAGGCCGCGGACGATCGCCTTGCGTCCCTCGGCATCAAGCTTATTGAATGCCTGGATCATCAGCGGCACGGCTGACTCGCCCGCCTCGCGAAGCCGTTCGACCCCGAAGTTCCGCTCCTCGCGCGACTTCGCCAGCGACGCGATCGCCGCCTGAATGCGCGCAGGGTCGTTGGCATATCGGCGGCTTGCTTCGGCCATCCGTCTCGTGATCCGCTCGCCGAACGGGCGGGTGGAGGCGAGGTCGAGCAAACGCATGAACGAGTTCTGACCATACTCTTCGCGGATGCGTATCAGCGTGTCGTCGTCGGGGTTCGCGGCCTCGAAGCGAGTTAGATACGGGATCGCTTGCGCGGTCTGGCCGGTGCGGATGAGGTAGTCGGAGACTTCCCAGAGGTCGAGCGGAGTCTTCGCCGGTCGCACGAACGACTCGACGCCCGGGACCTGGGCGAGCGAGATCGTCGGGCCAATGGCAAAGATCGAGACGATCGCTGCGACTCTCGCGAGGCGATGCCACCCCCCACCCCGGACTTCCCCCACAAGGGGGGAGGGTGTGTTGGCTGGGACGCAAAAATCTGGTCCCCTTCCCCCTTGTGAAGGAGGGTTAGGGTGGGGGGTCGAGCCTGAAGGCAGGCAGGACGTATCCAGCTTCGAATCAGCGATTCGGGTCATCCCAAGGCTCCGGGCGCGCCCAAGGCGGCGAGTTCGTGTTCGACCAGATCCTCGTAGGTCTCACGACGCCGGGCCAGACAGGCGGACGTCCCATCGACGAGGATTTCTGCGGCTCGGGGACGGGTATTGTAGTTCGACGACATCACCATGCCATAGGCCCCAGCGGAGAAGATCGCAAGCAAGTCGCCGCGGTCAAGTCGGGGCAGGGCACGATCTTTGGCGAGAAAATCACCGCTCTCGCAGACCGGGCCGACCACGTCCCAAGGCTCGGTGCCCTCGATGCTCGCCTCGTAATCGTCGGGCGGGGCGGGCAGGCCGGCGGGGACAATAACGGGCCAGATCCTGTGGAACGACTCGTACAAGGCTGGACGGATCAGGTCGTTCATCGCGGCATCTTGAATCAAGAACCGCTTCTCGCCTGACTGCTTCGTATAGAGCACCCGGCTGACCAGGATGCCGGCGTTGCCCGCGATCACCCGCCCCGGCTCCATCACCAGCCGACAGCCCGTCGGCTTGATCGCCGGCACGATGACGTTGGCGAACTCCTCGACCGCCTTCGCCTCGCGTCCCTTATAGTTGATGCCGAATCCGCCGCCCATGTTGAACCAGGAGACCGGATGCCCCATCTCGCGGAATTGCCCGATCAACGTCACAGCCTTCCCCGCCGCGCCGGCGTAGGGTTCGGTCGTTGTGATCTGGGAACCGATGTGCATGTGGACCCCGATCATCGAGACGTGGGGGTTACCCTTGATGGCGTATCCCAACGCCAGCGATCGGTCGATATCCATGCCGAACTTCGACTCTTTTTTCCCGGTCGAGATATAACGATGGGTCTTGGGGTCAACATCCGGATTAACCCGCAAGGCCAGAGGCGCAACGACCCCCATAGCCTTTGCCACCCGCACAATCGCGTCGAGCTCGGCCTCGCTCTCGACGTTGAACATCAAGACCCCCGCCTTGAGTCCAGCGGCGATCTCCTCGTCGGTCTTCCCCACCCCCGCGAACACCGCGCGACCGGGATCGCCCCCCGCCTTCTCGACCCGGTAGAGCTCGCCCCCCGAGACCACGTCGAACCCACTGCCGTTCTCGGCCATGACCTTGAGGATCGACAGGTTCGAATTCGCCTTCACCGAGTAGCAGACCAGCGGATTGAGCGCAGCGAACGCCGTCTGGAGCGATTTCAGACCCCCGACGATCGCCGCCTGACTGTACACATACAGCGGCGTGCCATACGTATCGGCCAGGTCGGCCACGGAGAGGTCTTCGCAATAGAGTCGGCCGTCGCGGTAGTGGAAGTGGTCCATGAGTCGTTCGATTCGCCTGTGACCTGGGTGAACGGGTTGGTCTCTCGGCCCCGAAGGGCGGCTGTCCGACTTTGCTCTTCGCTTCGTTAGCCCCAAAGGGGCGGAATCATGTCGAGGGCGACATCGCGATCTTCAACGCCACAGATAGTCTTCGCTGGGATGCCCCTTCGGAGCTAAGAGCGGCCGGTCCGTACGAAACACCGGAATCGAGAGCGACACCCGACCTTATGCGTCTCCAACTTTGGCCTCGCTCTGGGGCTGCCGAATCCTTCTGAGTCGCTACCATATTGATCGCGCCCTGAGTGACCCTTGATCAGCCCGGTCGTGCGAAACGTGCGGCGTCATCCGGTAAGCCTCCTCTACTGGGGCAATAACTTAGCCCGGAGGATGTCGTACGTCTCCTTCGTGATCTTTGTGTCAACCTGATCGAAGAATGCGAGCCGTTTGCCCGCCTTGTCGATCTGTTCGGTGCGGATCGCCACGCCGCGCGACGTTTGCTTGGCGGCGTTGCGGAAGGTGCCGGGGACGTCTTTCATCGTCACTGTCCACTTCCATTCGGTCCAGGCGAAGGGGGGACCGATCAGGGTTCCCTTACCATTGATCCGGCCGGAACGCTCGGTGATCGCGGCGGTCTTGCCATCGACCGACCACTCGATCACCGTCACCGTGGGGAGTGCGCCCGGGGTGGGGTCGAGGGCGATGCCCATCTCGATCAACTTCCGCTCGGCGGGAAGATACTCGCGGCGGATCAGGCCGGAGAGGATGCCCACCGGCTTGTCGTCAGGGGCGTAGACGCGGCTCTCGCTCAGGTAATATTCGATGTGAGGCGACGGGGCAGGGGACTGGCCCAGAACCGCCAGGATCAGGAGCGTCGGCGCGATCGGCATCGGGGTCGACTCCTCTCTTTACCGGGCGTTCTTGGGGAAGATCTTCTCGTGGAACAGCTCATAGGTGCCACCGTCAATCGATACATAATCTTCGACATATCTGAGCCGGACCTGACCGTTGGCACCGACGAATTCCTTCGAAGCCGACAGCCCACGCTCGGTCACGCGGGTCTGGGCGTTGAGCGTCCCACTGGGAATCTTCGTGGTCGTCGTCCAGCCCGTCCAGTCCCACGGCCGGCCCGTCCATTCGCCCGTGCCGGCGATCGTTCCCACCTTCTCTTTGAGGACGAACGACGAGCCCTTCACCGAACAAATAAAGACGTGTTCGCTCGTCGTCTCAGCCTTATTGGACGAGATCACCAGCACCGTCTCGACAAGCTTTGATTCGTCGGGGAACGACTCACGCTTGACCAGCGAGACGAGGTTGCCGACCTGCCGGCCTTCGGGCGTCATCACCTTCCACTCGCCGAGGTAATACGTCGCCTTCGCCTCGGGAGGCGCGGCGATCATCGCCAGGATGAGAAGGAGAGGAGCCGACGTCATGACATCTCCAATCGTGCCTTCCACCCGAGCAACTGCTTGGCCACTTGATCGGGCGCGGTCGAGCCATACGAGCGAAAGGCGTTGATGGCGTTGGCCACGCCGAGGGTCTGCCTCACCGAGGGGTCGAGCTTGGGATGGGCCTGGCGGAAATCGTCGTCGGAGAGGTCGGCAAGTCTGCCCCCTTTTTTCTCCGCGAGTCCGACGAGGTGGCCGACGATCTCGTGGCCGGTGCGCTGAGGGACGCCTTGCTTGATGAGGTATTCCATCAGGGTCGTTGCGTCGAGAAAGCCCTCGTCGATCCTCGCGGCAATCTTGTCAGCGCGGAGGGTCGCGCCGTCGACGATCACGCTCGCGAGGTCGAGGCACGCATCGACGGTATCAAAGGCGTCGAACAGCGGCTCTTTGTCTTCCTGCAGGTCGCGATTATACGCCAGCGGCAGTCCTTTGATCAGGACCAGCAGCGTCATGAGCGAACCGACGACCCGCGCTGAGCGGCCCCGGATCAATTCGAGCACGTCAGGATTCTTCTTCTGCGGCATGATGCTACTGCCGGTGCAGAGGCCATCGGGCAGCTTGAGGAACGAGAATTCCTGCGTGCTCCAGATCACCCATTCCTCAGCCCAGCCGGCGAGATGCTCGGCGACCATCGTTAGTACGAACACCGACTCGACCAGGAAATCACGGTCGCTCGATACGTCCATGCTGTTCGCCGCAACGCCCTCGAAACCGAGTGCTACAGCCACATGATCGCGGTCAATCGGCAAGGTCGTCCCCGCCATCGCCGCCGCGCCGAGGGGCAAGACGTTGAGCCGACTCCGGCAATCGGTCAGGCGCGAGCGGTCGCGTGCATACTTCTCGACATAAGCAAGGTAGTAATGTGCCGCCAGGACCGGTTGCGCACGCTGGAGGTGGGTATAACCGGGCAGGATCAGCCCCTCATGCCGACCCGCCGCATTCACCAGCGCGGTCTGCAACGTCTTCAAGCGGCCGTCGATCCGGTCGAGCGCATCGCGGGTCCAGAGCTTGACATCGGTGGCAACCTGATCGTTGCGGCTCCGCGCCGTATGGAGCTTGCGGCCGACATCGCCGATCCGGTCGATCAGCGCGGCCTCGATGTGCATATGAATGTCTTCGCGTTCCAGGACGAACGGAAACGTCCCGGCGACGATCTCGGCCCGTATTTCCGACAGACCTCGCACAATTTGCTGGCATTCGGCGGTTGAGATCAATCCGACATGGGCGAGCATCTCGGCATGCGCGATCGACCCCCGGACGTCTTGATCGAAGAGCCGACGATCAAAGGAGATCGATTCGGTGAACTCCTCAACTCGACGGTCTGTCCGCTCGCCAAATCGTCCGCCCCAAGGCTTATCCGCCACCGTGCCACGCTCCATGACCTGTCCTGCCATCTGCTTAATACACTAGCAGATTGATGATTCAGTGTAGGCAAACGGGGCGGTACGTGTCAATGAGGCGAGAACTCTACGGCGTGTTCCGATGGCGGAAAATTGACTATATTGGGTGGAACGAATCTGGCCATGAGGATTTCCAATGCACTACAAACTCCCGCTCCTGTTCGAGCCGCAGACCGAGGGCGGGTATACGGTGACTTCGCCGCTTCTCCCCGAGCTTATCACAGAAGGTCATCGTGTAGAGGATGCGCTCGACAACGTCCGCGATGCGTTGGCGGCCGTGATCGAACTCTACGCGGACACCGGGCGAGCATTGCCCTCGAATCTGATCGTCTCGGAGACGGGTTCGCTTTGGGCAGAGACAGTTGTTGCCGTCCCATGACAGATCGTGAGATTGCGAAGAAGTTATCAACGCTGGGCTGCGAGGAAATAACGCGACATGGAGGCGGATCGCACCGAAAGTGGCGTAATCCTGCGACAGACTGAGCGACCGTCGTCCCCAATTGAGCAGGCGATGATGTGAAGTACGGTACGCTTCGGGCCGTAATCAGGCAACTCAGCCTCGAATGGGACGATTTTCAAAACGCATAAGGAATGCGTCTCTTATGGGCAAATAAGTCAACCAATGACCCCCTTCGACCCCGAATTTGACGCCCCCGTCAAGGTCCGCAAGCCGGGCGTTCGGCCTCGGCTCGATCGGCGATCAGTGGGCCTGATCCTGCTGCTGACAGCGCTCTGGCTCGGGATTACGTGGGGTTCGGGCCTGCTCGGACTGACGCTCGTTGCACTGTCGATGATGTTCAGCGGCATACTCATCATCGGCCTGGCGCTGATCCCGAGCGCTCTGGGCTTCTGGCTGTTCGCGGTCGGCGGACGCATCGTTGAATTCTGCCGACGCAAGGGCCGATGGCCTGATGAGAACGAAGCTCATCGCAAGTCCTGAAAACCACCCGTTCCGACGAAGACCGTCGGAACGAGGGAATTCGGAATACCGCGATCTGTCCCGCTCAGGCCGACTTGAACAATCCCGTCCGCAAAGTCTCGGCGACCTGGTGCGCCCCGTAGCCGTGCTCGACCATCAGGCAGGGGATGTCGAACTCTTCGCAGAGTGGGCGGAGCCGATCGGAAACGGTGTGGCCGACGAAGTCTTTAAGGATGAGGATCATGTCCATGCCTTGATTCTTGACGCGCTGTTCGAGCGACTTGAGCGCAGCAGGCCGGCTGCCCTCGTAGGGCTCCCATTCGAGCTCATCAAATTCGAAGGTCTGTTCGAGCGAACGGCGGGCATCTTCGCGGACGGCCCCGCCGATCAGGAGGGCCTTGCGGCCTCGGGTGAAGGCAATCAGCTCTTGATAGCGCTCTCGGAGACCGGTGGTTTCGCCGAGCTTATCTTCGTCATCCTGGATGCGATCGAGATGCTTGCGGAGGGCGCGAAATTCGCCGCCGTTAAGCTGTTCGCGGAACGGGCGGACAAGGTTAAGCAGCTCGGCCTCGCCCGCGCCGCCGAGGTTGACCACGCGGGCCAGGACGAGGTTGAAGTCGTCCATTCCCTCTTCAGGTAGGTCGTGCGCTGAGATTACCGCGCGGAGATCGGAGATTGCCGCGAGGGCCAACTCACGCGACTGCTTCTTCTTGATCGCGTCTCGCACCGCCGATTCTTCACGCTGCTGCCTGACCTCGCGGTCGCGGCGGGCTTGGTCGCCAGCGAGTCGGAGTTGTTCCTGAGCCTCAGCGATGTAGAGGTCCCAATCGGCGGTATAGCCTTCTTGAAACGCATCGATATATCCGGGCATGAATTGCTTCGAGAGGCTTACGAGGCGTCGGAAGACGGCTTCGAGCTGCTGGATCTCTTCGGTCGGCCGTGTCGCGTTGTTCGACTGGAGCCTGCGGAGCCGGCCGATCCAGATCATGAGCTGGGCTTTTTGCTCGCGAGAGTCGAGCACGCTGAAGTGAAGCGCCCCGTCCTCGATCTCGGCAATCAAAACCTTGATTTGGCCGGAGGGAAGGAACAACTCGGCTTCGGCGATGAGCCGATCGCTCTCAACAAACTTCTCGGCGAGTTCGGGGAGCAGCCTATCGAGTTCTTTGCGGAGCCCCTGATAGCGATCTCGAGCCGCGGTTAGCTCGCGCTGAGCCTCATCGACGACGCGGGCAATCTCTTCGAGATGGGCCTTGGCTTCCTTCCGCTTGGCATCGATCTTGGTCTTCGCGGTGAGGATCTGTTCCTCAGCCTCGTGGCCGTCGGCTTCGAGGGCGAATCGATATTTGGCGATCGTTTGGACCAGTTCGTTTAGCTGTTTTTCTTCCTTTTCCGACTCGTCTAGCTCTCGCTTCCAGGAAGGCTGCTCCTCGGCCACCCGCAGGCTCGCGGCCTTGGCCTTTTCCTCGGCCACCCGCAACCGCTCGACCGCGAGCTGAGTTTCCTTCTCCAGCTTCTGGGACTTTGCGCTTGCCTCAGCTCGTCGTGCGAGAGTGACAAGTCGTTCCAGTTCGGGCATCATAGGACCTACTCCAATTCATCACAATAGGTTGGCGTTCCATCACTTACCGTCCCTCCGGGGGAGTGAGGGGGCATCTGTCCGGGGCTGACAAACCGCTTGCCCGCCGTAACGACACTGTGAGATTTTGTCAATCTTCACCGAACCCAACTCCGTCTGCAAGTCAACTTCCCCATAGCGCGTACGTTTCTTTTGCGAGGTTTTTCGCAGAAATTATGATTTGATATGAGTGCGATTAAATCATTATTAGAAGCCGTCGACCGGTCGTCAAGGTTTGAGGCAGGCCGCCCCGCTGTTCGGGCGAAGCTGTTTGCGTCGGGCAAGGTCGTTCTCGCGTGGTAGAATAGATATTGAGCCGACCGACCGACCGAACCCGTTTCCGCGAGATTCGAACGATGACCGAGGCCGACTGCCTAATCGCGGGTGACTGCGTTGAGGGCCTCAAAAAAATCTCGCCCGGCACGATCGACCTCGCTTTTGCCGACCCCCCGTTCAACATCGGCTATGGATACGACGTCTACCAAGACCGACGCAAGGCCGACGACTATCTCGAATGGTCGAAGACTTGGATCACCGAGGTCTCGCGCGTGCTCAAGCCCTCGGGCACCTTCTGGCTGGCGATCGGCGACGAGTTCGCTGCCGAGTTGAAGGTCATCGCCCACCGAGACATCGGCCTGACCCTACGAAGCTGGGTAATCTGGTATTACACCTTCGGCGTCAACTGCAAGAAGAAGTTCAGCCGGAGTCATGCTCATCTGTTTTATTTCGTGAAGGATGCCACCCGGTTCACCTTCAACGACGACTCGATCCGCGTCCCCTCGGCCCGCCAGCTCGTCTACGCCGACGCCCGCGCCAATCCCTTGGGCCGCCTACCCGATGACACCTGGATCTTGCGGCCTCAGGACGCCCCCGACAGCTTCACTCCTCCTGAAGATACGTGGTACGTCCCACGCGTCTGCGGCACCTTCAAAGAGCGTGCCGGCTGGCACGGCTGCCAGATGCCCGAGCAGCTTCTCGCGAGGATCATTCGCGCCTGCTCGAACCCCGGCGACCTTGTCCTCGACCCCTTCGCGGGCAGCGGGACAACCCTCGTCACCGCCAAAAAGCTCGACCGCCGTTACCTCGGCTTCGAGCTCTCCCCCGACTACGCTGCCCAGGCCCAAAAACGTCTCGACGAGACCGCCATCGGCGACCCCCTCTCGGGCGCGGACAAGCCGTTCATGACCCCGCACAAAACGCGCAAGGCCGATGGGAAGGTGGGCCGAACCGCGGCGTTGTGAAAGTCCTCGTTCCGACGATCTCTGTCGGAACGAGGATGATGCGTCCCTACCGTGACAGGGTTCCGTTCGGCGTTGGCTTCGGCTGGTCGAGCACTTTGAGGAGCCGGTCAAGCTTCTCCTCGACAGCGCGAAGACGTTGCTCGGTCTTGCCTTCCGTGGTCGATGCACTGCCCATGCCGCCCATCATCATTGAGCCGCCCGAGGCCATTCCGGAACCGCCGGCACCCGCCATTCCGGAACCGCCGGCACCCATCGACATCCCCTTCGACCCCATCGGCGTCATGCCCATCATGGCCGACCCTTGATTGCCGTCCGGCGCGGCCGATCCTGCACGCATCCCTTGCATCATCCCGGCCGAACCGGACTCCTTCCCGCTTCCCGCCCCCATCATCCCGCCCATGCCGGAGCCGCCGTCAGGGGCCGGCACGCGGTCGACCTTGACTCCTCCCTCACGGGCCTCAACGAGCCGGCGGACCTGGTCGAGCCGCTGCTTGACCTGCGCGTGCCCCTCGGTCGTCTGCACGACGATCAGGCTGAGGTCTGTGCCGAACTGCTGGATTGTGCCGACGCGAGTCTGGCCTTTTTGCTCGCGAGGCTCGTCATTGCGAGCGACCCAGGTGCCGGGGGCGGTCGTGCTCCGGATCAGGTCGATCAGCGGGGCCATGTCGGCGGGCGGCCGTTTGCCATCGCGGTTTTCTGGAACCGAATGGACAAGGTCTGGGACCGCATAGATCGTCTTATAAGGGCCGGTGAATCCGCCCTCGGCAGCGCCCCCCGGCAAGCCCGGCCCCTGCTGTGCGAGCAGGGTTGCCCCCGCCGCGAGCACGCCCAAGGTCGCCACTCCTACCGCGATCCGAATGCGTCCCATGATCAAACTCCTCTGAAAGAGATCCGCCAGCCTCAGGGCCGAGGACAACGTCCCCGACACCCTCCGACCCATCGCCAGCCTCACCGTCGCCTCCGCCAGCGACGGCCTGACCGCCGCCCTCGACTCTTGGCCCACCACGCACCCGACCAGCGCGACTGCCGGGGCCAGCCCCCTCCGCACAAGTTGACCCTTGAGCCGTTCTCGTCCGCGCGAGATCCGGCTCTTGATCGTGCCGATCGGCCAACCCAACGACCTCGCCGCCTCATCGTGCGAGAGCCCTTCGAGGTCGCAGAGTACGACCGCCATCCGATACCGCTCGGGCAGCCGCGCCACTTCCTCAACGATCACCGCGCGGAGGTCGTCGCGCCCGGGATCGGCCTCTTCCCTTGATGTTGACGCCGCCGATCGCCCCTCGTGCGCCTTCCGTTTCGCCCCCGACAAGCGTGCATAGGCCGAGACCCGCAAGGCCGTGCCATGGAGCCAACTCGCGACCGAGTCGCGATTGCGGATGGAACGAGCCCCGCGAAGGAGGGCGAGAAACGTCGCTTGAAACGCATCCTCAGCGTCATTACGATCCTTCAGCGCGCCTCGACAGACCCGCAACACCATCGGCCCATGCCGATCGACGAGCGTGGCAAACGCCGCCTCGGCGACCTCGCCATGATCACTGATGAACCGGTCGAGCAGCGCCCCGTCGCCGACTCCGGCGAGCGTCCCCGTCCGGAACAGCGTCTCGATCTCCCGCAAAGCGATTCCGCAATCGTTCCGAGTCACCAGTGAGGCCCTCCTGGATTGGGATCACATTGGATAGTGTACCGGGAGGCGGTCTCGGTTCCGCATTTCTCATTTTTCCTCGATCGGCCCGTCGATATCTAAGCCGGTAGTTCATCCCTTCCGGCGCGGAGCGACCCGATGAAACGCCTCTTAATCGCCACGATCGCTATCTCTTGCGGGACCGGCTGCTCGCTGATCGAACGAGTCGACACCGCGCTCGACCAGCTCAAAGTCGCCAACGTCCAGTTGGCGACAGCCAACCGTCAGCTCGCCGAAGTGCAGTCCAAGATCACCGAGTCGAACGAGAAGCTCGACCTCTCCAACCGCAACCTGGTCGAGTCGAACAAATATCTCGTTGACTCGAACGCAAACCTGCTCATCTCGAACAAGAACGTGATTGAATCGAACAAGAACATCCTGATATCCAACACCAAGATCGACCTCTCGAACGCAAGCATCGACAAGACCGTCGCCCTGATCGCCGAATCGAACGCGAAGATCACCAAGACGAGCGATCAGATCGATCTATCGAACAAAAACCTGCAAGCAACCAACCGCCTCGTCGGCGAGTCGAACGACAAACTCAGCATCATCGACCGCGCAATCCAGAAACTCCCCGGCATGAAGCCCTGAGCGCGTTCAACCGAAGATCGGCCGAATCAGCGTCATGACCTCATCGGCGAACGGGGCGAATCCGATCGGGCAGCGGGCGCGGATCAGGTCCATATCATTCATATGTGACGCGATGGCCGTGGTCTCGGACATCGCGAGCGGGCGATCTTTCCCCGCACAGCAGGCCAATACCAGCTTGGGATTATGGATCTTGTCTCTGCACGGGGCGGGCAGGTCTTCGGGCGATTCGGGAGGAGCTTCCGCGAGCGTCGCCTGGCTGGACCTTCGCGCAATCGCCCTGCCATCCGAGAGAAGCCAAGCCTCAATGCAGGGGTGGGCCACGCCGACTGCGGCGGGAAAATCGGTGTGCTCGGCGTCACGTCCTCGGCAGATATCTTGAAGCTTCCTCGGATGCTCGCCCTCAGTGTCGAACACGAACACAGCGCCCGCCGCACCGTTGTACTTGGCCTGGCGCTTCGAGAATTTGACCTTCTGCTCCAGGGTTTTGCCCTGAAGAAACGCCTCCTTGCGACGTTTCACCCGCATCGAGTCTGGTTGGCCGCAGAGCTTGTACAGGAAGATGGGGACGACGCCCGTCGTCGGCAATTCGATCCCCGGTTCCCGCGTCGTCGGACCAATATCCGTCTTCCCTTCGCCAACAATCTCGATAACGAACACTCTTGGCTCAGACATGTCCAAGTAACTCTTCTTCGCTTAAGTTGTACCAGAGTTCGCCGAGATAGAATTCGCCTCCGCCCATACGTTCCTCGATATTCGGTGCATCTCGCAAGGGATAAGCCTTGACCGGCCCGGTGCCGACTTCACGACGAAGCAACGTCACCTCTTCTGGCTTGAAGGAGCTGAGGAGGAGCGGCGAATGCGTGGTAAGGATGATCTGTGGGACGGGCCGATTGACCGAATCCGCCTCCAGCTTTCTGAGTAGGTCGATGACCTCGGCCAGCCGCTTCGGATAGACGCCTTTTTCGGGCTCCTCGATCAGGAGGAGCTTCGGCGGTTCCGGGGCGCTCATCAGGGCAAGCAGGCCGAGAAAGAGAATCGCGCCGTCGGACGCTTGCTGAGCGCGGATCGTCCTACCTTGAATCGTCTCGAAGTAAATCCCCTTGCCCACGCCTTGTCCCATCGCATGAAGTCCGGCCTCGCTGTATTGCCGCGAAGACGCCGACTCGGTTTCGATGCGCACTTTCCTAAACTGCGGGAAATAGGTGCAAAATTGATCACTGACTTTACCGAATATCTTGTAATCATGTCCCAATATATCATCGAGCAATGTTGCAAGACCGAATCCATCCTGATCCAATCGCAACTTACGGTTCGGATCGAACGATGCGGGCGCGGCCATCATTTTGGGATCGAGTCGATAGAGTCGGGCGATGCCGATCGTCTCAGCTAAGTCGTTTAATTTCAGCCTCTCTTCGGGAGACTCCTGGGAATCGAGTCGTGCCAGGAGGCCCGATACGTGCGACCTAAATTGAGCGATGTGATGGGCCTCGCCGTTGTCGAACCACTCGTCGACTCTATTGCACCAGGACCCTTTCTCGGGAAACAGAACCGAGAGATGATAAGTCGACTCGTTTGAAACGGCTGAATGGTGATTTCGAAATCCTGCCTCGAAATCGATGCGAGCGTCGTTGGCTCCTTCGTAAACCAAATCATTCCCTTCCCATTTCCCTGGGAAAGCGCTCGGTAAAGGAGTGACAACGCTCTGGTGGAGCGCCAATATGGCTTCAAGAAGGCTCGTTTTGCCCGAGTCGTTCTGTCCAATAATGACGTGGATCGGCGTCAGCGGAATATCCACGTCGGCCAAGCACTTGTAATTTTTGACGGAGAAACGGGTCATCATGGCGATTGTCTGCTTGATCGAATGACTTGCAGCTTGAAGGCTTCACTTACGATAACACACCGCTCCTCTGGAAAGGAGCGTCCGTCATGATCGTCTCCGCAGTTGGAGAGAGGCTATCGATTCGGGAGACCAGGACGCGACCCAATTCTCGACGTGCGAGTTGTTTCCGTTCATCCCGAGGGCCAAATATCATCCAGAGAGCGGCGTTGGCCCTGGGTCGTCAATTAGCGACGGCCAAAGCTCTGAAGGGGCAACATTGCCCGGCTCGAAGCTCGGGCAGATAAAAAATCTTTCATATGGCCCAGACCACCTAAAGCCCGCATTGCTCCCAGATATCATATCTTCTCTGTTTTTAGAGTCTGAACCAAGACAGAATCTGCAAGGATCGTCGTCAAGACGACTGGCACAACAGGTGCATACTTGATTTCATAGCGCTTCCAGTCTCGATGTCCGGCGGGAGCACAATCAGAACTATCCCCAATTTTGGCATCCTTTTCGGTCCGAACAGCCGACCC
>JANXSY010000158.1 GCA_025356435.1 Isosphaeraceae bacterium
CGCCTGCATCCGTGAAGGTCTCGACGAAAACAGAGGAACTGCTCCAGTTCGACCTCAACAACGAGACCGAAACGATCAAGAACTATCGCGAACGTGTCCGGCAGGCCGAGTCGCTGAACGAGTTTGCCCTGGCCGAACAGATTCGACAGATCCTCGTGCAGGAACAGGAACATCAGATCGATCTCGCGACCGCCCTGGGCATAGCTGTGCCCAGATCATGACGTTCCACATTGCTACGATGCAGCCGAGAGTTGCGGCTCAAGGCAGCCGCCATCGTTCGTTATAATATCCCGACGTCACGATCTTTCCCTCGGGCTCCGGTCCACCGAGTTGGATGACAGCCCAGTCCCCGAGCCGGGGAAAGAGCATCGCATTTGTCCCTTCGAAGTCGGACGGTTTGAACGTGTGGCCGCTATTGACGACGACGTAACGCCTGGGATTGAGCGGGTTCGGCGCGATCAAGGCCGGCACGTGCTTCGAAGCATCGTACTCAGCTCCGAGCTTGATCGACTTCTTCGTCCAACCGATCGGCAACCCCCGGAGAATCTTGGCGAGGAACAGGTTCGAGCCTGGGTCGCCGAAGAGGATCAAGTGGTTTTCCGCGATATCGGTCTCGGTGATGTCGATATCGCGTTTCACCCGCGCGTCCCCTCGGAGCCACTTGACCCAGTCGACCTGGAACGACTCGCGGGTCGATCTGGCCCAGGCGTCAACCTCGGGATTCCACGGATCGCCCGAAGGCGTGACGATCAGGAACGGGCCGCGAAAGGCGTCGTCGATCGGTCCGTGGATCGCGGGATTCTTGAATCCGTCGAGCCCCTCAAAGATGGCGAACGAGTCCTCGTGCTCGACAACCTGCCACCCGGTGGTGGTCCTCCGATAATAGACTTTCGGGAGCAAGCCCTTGGCCGCGAGCCGGAGCGGAAGTTCCTGGCCATCGAGAATGACGTTCTGAGCCACTTGGCGATCGACGGCGAGGACCGAGACATTTTTCGTCCCGATCGTCGCAACCTCGTTACCAAGGTCCGCGTCAACCGTGGCGGGCTCATAGTGCTCGACCATTCGCTCAATCGAGAACCACGCGGCCGTATTGTACGCCAAGGTATACGTGACGAATCGAGACGTCTTCGTCGTACGGTTGAGTCCGGCCTTGGCGTGATCGTCGTGAAAGGCTCTCATCAATCCTGAACTAGCCGGGTCGACCTTGTGGCCCATCTCTTTGCCGATAACGCGACGAAAGTCGAGGCCGTCGGCCGTCGTCACGAGGCCATCGGTCTTGAATGAGACACCCAGACCCTTCATCGCATCGATCATGTTCGACGAAGCTCGGAGCTGGGGATCGATTTCGCCTCCGTAAGCAATGATCGGAACATCGTATGCGTTGAGGGCATAGTCGACGCTGTCATAGATCCTCGCGGCCTTTACCCGCCAAGGGAAGATCGTCTGGGGGTCGAGCTTGGCATGCTTCCAGGTATCCGTGAAGCCCGCTCCCGCTTCGACCGAGCACCAAAGAGCCGGATAGTGCAGGCCAATATGCCACGCCCCTGCGCCTCCCATCGAGAAGCCGCGGAGGACGACTCGGTCGTCGTCGATCTTATAGTTGCGTTTTACGGCCTTAATTGCCTCGAAGACGTCGGTCTCGCCCGCCCATCGGTAGGCATTGTTCGTCCGTCCAAACACATGGAGTGTCACTCCGGGTCGATCGCCCGGAACGGGCTTCCCCTCATGTAGTTTGATGAAGCGTACCTCATTCAAACCGGCGTTGCGGCCGTGCAAGACGACATCAAGCCTCGCGGATTTGTTCGGATCATACCCCGATGGTATTTCAACGACATAAGGCTGAACGGATTTGTCGACCTCGGAACGATAGCCGCGGACGACCGATCCGCTCACTGTCGTCCATGGCCACTGCCCGGCTGAGAGCGACTGGACACGAGAGAGTCCTGTCGCAACCTGATCAATTACCATCGCCACGTCGCCCTTGGCGGAAAACTCATCGAGCCGATCGAAGAAGGTCGCGGCTTTGAGGTAGACCTCCGCATCCGCGAGGATGTCTTCAGGAAGCCGGCGATCGATGAGCGAGTCGATCGCGACTCGGAGTCGTTTGATCTCAACCTGTACCCGCGATCGCTCCTCAAGCGACGGCTTTACCGGTACGGGAGGACGTGGCGGAGGCTGCGCCGAGAGCAAGGTCGGCAACGCGATCATGATGAGAGAGGTCAGGAAGGAGTGGCGCAAGTTCATCGGCAGCCTCGGGACGAGGTCATCGGATAGGGCCGAAGCCAGGTTGGCATACGGCAAAGGATCGTCAGCTCTATCTTGTCTAAACGTCACCAATAACAAGGTCCGCGCGATCACGGAGCTCTCACGAGCGATTCGAACGCAGCGTGCCGACGATCTCTCGGACCGAACGACTCCCCATCTCTTCGATTCGCGATGGGAGTTCGCTGAGGATGCGTGCGCAGATCGTGGGATCGGCGAAGGTCGCCGTGCCGACCTGGACGGCTGAGGCCCCGGCGACCAAGAACTCGAGCGCGTCGTCCACCGACGCGATTCCTCCGATGCCGATGATGGGCAGTTCGGGGACGGCCCGCGACACCTCCCAGACCGCGCGAAGAGCGAGTGGCTTGATCGCCGGCCCGCTCAGGCCGCCAAAATCAAAGGAGAGGATAGGCCGACGACGCTTCCAGTCGACGGCAAGACCACGGAACGTATTGACGATGCTGACCGCGTCGGCCCCTCCCTCATAAGCGGCGCGGGCGATCGCGGGAATCGACGTGACGTTCGGAGTCAGCTTGGCAATGACTGGGAGAGGACCAACCTCGCGACATCGCCTCACGACACTTTCCACCGCTGAAGGGTCGATCCCAAGGTCAAGTCCGTGGCTCACGTTGGGGCAGGAAAGGTTGAGTTCGATCGCCGCGAGTCCATTAGCTTCGTTGAGTATGCGGGCCATCTCCACAAAACCATCTTCATCCTCACCCGCGATATTTGCCACGACGGCTGTGCCGATCGTCCTCAAATAAGGGAGATGATGTTCGATGAAATGGGCAATCCCGTCATTGTCGAGGCCGATCGCGTTCAGGAGCCCGGCTGCCGTCTCGACCGTTCTCGGTGTTGGATTACCAGCGCGGGGGAGACGTGTAACCGTCTTAGGGATGACACCTCCCAGCACGTCGAGCTGGACAAATCCCGCCATCTCTCGGATGTAACCGAACGTCCCTGACGCGACCAGGATGGGATTCTTGAGAGACAACCGGCCTAATCGCACGCTAAGGTCGATCACCACACCCTCATTTTCGAATCAAAATCGCGAGAATCGTAAGCGAGCTAGAGATGCCCCTTGCGTCCTCGCTTCCACTTTGGCAGTTTACCTGTGTCTCCCAGTCTTGCGATAGACCCACACGATACGAGGGACCGTCCGCCGATGATTCGATCGACCGTAGCCGTCCGATCAATTGTATTGGGGATCGGCCTGCTCGGTCTCGCGCTGGCGATTCCGTTAAATCGAGGTCAAGCCGGACCCGACGCGACATCCGCCGAACGCAAGCCGGCCGTGTTGAGGGGTGATTCCGATGTCGTCACACGCGTTGGAAACGACTCGTGCCTAGCTCGGGGCTGCCACGGGGCCGTGGGGCCGAGCGATCCAACGACCGGCCACTTCTATTTCAAAGGCGGAGAGGCCTCCACATGGAGAACCTTCGACCCTCACGCTCGCGCGTATGAAGTTTTGCTCAACAGCCGCTCGGTCAAGATCGGTGAACGACTCAAGGTCGAGATGAAGGGCCAAAAGCCCCATCGGGCGAAGCTCTGTCTCGATTGCCATTCGCCTGGGCTAGACGTCAAGCTTGAAGAGGAGAGAGATCACGCGGCAGTGGCCGTGGGGGCAGGTGTTGACTGCGAAGCGTGTCACGGAAACGCGTCGCGATGGCTGGCCCCCCACGTCAGCGCAACATGGCCGCAGTCAACGGATAAGACATCCTCTGATCTCAAGGCTTCCTACGGCTTCAAGCCAATTCTCGCCCTCGAAGAACGGGCAAAGCTCTGCGTCTCTTGCCACGTCGGCGACCCCACCAAGCAGGTGAATCACGACCTCATCGCGGCGGGGCATCCTCGACTGTTATTCGAACTCGACTCCTCTCTCTCGGCCCTCCCCCGACACTGGCAAGAACCACACGAGAAACCGAACGCGACGGTAGGGCCGACCGACTTCCACGCGAAAGCCTGGGCCGTCGGCCAGGTGGTCACGACCGAGGCTTTGCTCGACCTACTCAAGATGCGATCTCAGGCGGCGTCGCAGGGCACAGCCCCCTGGCCCGAGTTCGCGGAATACGATTGCTTCGCGTGCCATCACAACTTGGCGACCCCGAGTTGGCGGCAGGCCGTCCCTTCCGGCCGGACTCCCGGCTCGCTCCCCTGGGGCTCGTGGAACCTTTCGTCAGTGAAGGCCCTCGGTCAAATCTCGTCAAACGCGAAAGTTACCGATAAACCTTTCCCTCTAGACGTACTAATGGCGGAGATGTCTCAGCCGACGCCCGATACATCGAAGGTTTCCAGACTTGCCGACACTGCTTCCGTGTGGGTCAAATCCTTGCGGGATTCCGGTAAGTTGGCCTCGATGGATGTCAAGCGGGTGGAGTCGCTGATCCTGGCGCTGCGGAACCCAGCCGCCAAGCCGGAGAACTGGGACGAAGCCGTGGCACGGATGCTGGGATTAGTCTCTCTCTCGAAAGCTCAAGTCGATCTCGGAGGTCAGCCGATCGGCCAGGATCTCTCCAGGGAGATCGAGTCGCTCAAACGCTCGCTACAGTTCCCCAGCGGCTTCGACAGCCCGAAAGTGTTTCAGCCGTGAGGTTCGTTCTGTTCGCGATCCGGAGAGGATAGAATTTGGCGGATCGAGGTCGTCGTCGACCGAAGTGAGAGGTTCCAAATTTTCAGATACGGGATAGTCACACACTCCGGATCGGTTCTAGAGATCAACGACTGAACACTGGTACGACACAGCATAAGCCTTAGGAGAGCCACTGATGAGCGCGCCTGCCGACCTTGAAACCTTGAGCATTAACACGATCCGCACCCTCTCGATGGATGCGGTTCAGGCTGCGAATTCCGGCCATCCCGGCACGCCGATGTCGATGGCACCGGTGGTCTACACCATCTGGCAGAAAGTCCTCCGCTTCGACCCCGCCGATCCGATCTGGCCGAACCGCGATCGGTTCGTGCTCTCGATCGGCCATGCGTCGATGCTGCTCTACTCGATCCTGCACCTTACCGGCGTGAAGACGGTCAGCTCGACGTATCAGATTGAGGACGAGCCGTCGGTCACTCTCGACTCGATCAAGCGGTTCCGCCAGCTCGACAGCAAGTGCCCCGGCCATCCGGAATACCGATGGACCTCCGGCGTTGAGCTGACGACCGGCCCCCTAGGCCAGGGCTGCGCCAATAGTGTCGGCATGGCCATCGCCGGCAAGTGGTTTGGTGCCCACTATAACCGGCCCGGCTTCGACGTCTGCGACCACAATATCTACACCCTTTGCGGTGACGGCGACATGATGGAGGGCATTTCGGGGGAAGCGGCGTCGCTCGCCGGTCACCTGAAGCTCTCGAACCTCTGCTGGCTCTACGACAGCAATCGGATCACGATCGAAGGCAGCACCAACCTCGCCTTTACCGAAGACACGGCGAAACGGTTCGAAGCCTACGGCTGGAACGTCTTGCATGTGGACGACGCCAACGATGTCTCGGCCCTCGAAAAGGCCCTCGCCAATTTCCGGGAGACGCAGGATCGCCCGACGTTTATCGTCGTCAAGAGCGTCATCGGGTGGGGCTCGCCCAACAAGGCTAATACCCACGGTGCTCACGGCGAGCCGCTGGGCGACAAAGAAATCGCGCTCACCAAGGCCGTGTACGGCTGGCCCGAAGACAAGAAGTTCTATGTTCCCGACGGGGTCTACGACCACTTCCAGCAGGGGATCGGCAAGCGGGGCAAGGCGGATCGAGACGCCTGGGTCGCCATGATGGCAGAATATCGCAAGGCCCACCCCGACCTCGCGAAAGAACTCGACCTGATCCAGACTCGTGACCTTCCCGAAGGCTGGGATAGAGACATCCCGGTCTTCCCCGCCGATCCCAAGGGCAAGGCCGGTCGCGATTCGTCGGCGCTCGTTGAGAACGCCATCGCCAAAAACGTCCCCTGGCTCATCGGCGGTTCCGCCGACCTCGCTCCGTCGACGAAGACCCGGCTCACCTTCGAGGGTGCCGGTGATTTCGAGGCCGGGAGCTACGGCGGCCGCAACTTCCACTTCGGCATCCGCGAACATGCGATGGCGTCGATCCTGAATGGCATGTCGTTCGAGAAGGTCAGGCCGTTCGGCTCGGGCTTCTTGATCTTCAGCGACTACGCCAAGCCCGCCATCCGACTTAGCGCGATCATGGAGATCCCGACGATCCACGTCTTCACGCACGACTCGATCGGCGTGGGTGAGGATGGCCCGACCCACCAACCGATCGAGCAGTTGGTCTCGCTTCGTTCGATCCCCGGATTTCTCACGCTCCGCCCCGCCGACGCGAACGAGGTCG
Source organism: Isosphaeraceae bacterium (assembly GCA_025356435.1). Lineage (GTDB taxonomy): Bacteria > Planctomycetota > Planctomycetia > Isosphaerales > Isosphaeraceae > CAMFLR01. The sequence goes on from JANXSY010000158.1 coordinate 6,580, forward strand.
CCGAAGCCTGGCGATTCGTGATGAAGCTCAAGCACGAGCCCGCGGCCATCATCGTCACCCGCCAGGCGATCCCGACGTTCGACCGGACGAGGTATGCGCCCGCCACCGGCCTCGCCAAGGGCGGCTACATCATGGCCGACGCCCTGGACTGCAATCCCGACATCATTCTGATCGGTACCGGGAGCGAGGTTCAGCTCTGCGTCGATGTCTATGAGGAACTCACGAAAGAGGGCGTCAAGGCCCGCGTCGTGAGCCTGCCGAGCTGGGAGTTATTCGAGCATCAAGACGCGAGCTACCGCGAGCACGTCCTTCCGAGCGGCGTCACCGCGAGGCTCGCCGTCGAGCAGGCATCGACCTTCGGCTGGGCTCGCTATGTCGGGCTGCAAGGGAAGGTGGTCGGCATGCACTCCTTCGGCGCTTCGGCCCCTTACGAGGTGCTGAAGAAGAAGTTCGGTTTTACGACGGAAAACGTCCTCCAAGCCGCCCGTGAGTTGCTCGCTGCGGCCAAAAGCTGAAGCATTCCGGACCCATGAAGGCGTTGTCGATCCTTCATGAAGTCTTCCCCCGCTACACCTGTTGAGGAGTGTGATCGTGCAACTCGGTATGATCGGCCTTGGACGTATGGGCGGAAATATGGTTCGTCGCCTCATGAGGGCGGGACACCAGTGTGTCGTATTTGACCGGAGTCCGGAGGCCGTAAAGGGTCTCGTCGCTGAAGGAGCCGTCGGCGCGAGTTCGCTGACCGAGTTCGTCAGCCTACTCTCGAAGCCCCGCGCTGCGTGGGTGATGGTCCCTGCAGGCGGGCCGACCGAGTCGACCGTGAGCGATCTCGCCGCGCTGATGGAAGCGGGCGACACGATCATCGACGGCGGCAACTCCTACTTCAAGGACGACATCCGTCGCGCCGGGATTCTCAAAAAGAGCGGCGTCAACTATGTCGATGTCGGCACCAGCGGCGGTGTCTGGGGTATCGAACGCGGCTATTGCATGATGGTCGGCGGGCCGGACGAAACGGTCAAGCATCTCGACCCGATCTTGAAGACCCTGGCACCGGGAATGGGCGACACGGAACGAACCCCGGGCCGGCCCGCTGACAAGGGCGGGACGGCGGAGCAGGGTTACCTGCACTGCGGGCCATCGGGAGCCGGCCACTTCGTCAAGATGGTCCACAACGGCATCGAGTACGGCCTGATGCAGGCGTACGCCGAAGGATTCGACATCTTCCGATCGGCCAACTCGACGGAAGTCGCCGAGGAGCATCGCTTTGACCTCGACATCGCCGAGATCGCCGAAGTCTGGCGGCGCGGCAGCGTCGTCGGCTCGTGGCTCCTCGACCTCACCGCGATGGCGCTGATCGAGAACCCGTCGCTCGACAATTACACCGGATTCGTCCAAGACTCGGGCGAAGGTCGCTGGACGATCATGGCCGCCATCGAAGAGGCCGTCCCCTGCGAGGTCCTCTCGGCCTCCCTCTATGCCCGGTTCCGATCGAGGCAGAACCATACGTTCGCCGAGAAAGTGCTCTCGGCGATGCGGAACAAGTTCGGCGGCCACGTCGAGCGAGCCAGCGGCGGCTGAGGTCTTGTCGACGGGCGAATTCTCCCCGCTTAACCATGATGGGCGGACATCACGTCCGCCCATTTTACCTACCGACGGAGCCCTCCCTATGGCGACCCCGACCCCAGAGCCGGTCAATCTTCTCAGTCCGGGTGCCGGCTCGGCACTTTTGCCGCAACCTTGCGTTCTCGTAATCTTCGGTGGGGCGGGCGACCTCTCTTGGCGGAAGCTCCTGCCGGCCGTCTATAACCTGAATATTGACGGCGTACTGCCCTCGAACTTTGCCGTCATCGGCTTTGGTATGGGTGCGGTAGGCGACCCCGACGAGTGGTTCCGCGACCGAGCGAGGGACGGCATCGAGCGATTCTCACGTCAGCCGCTCGACGAGAAGCATTGGGCCGACTACTCCCGCTCGCTTTTTTATGTCGAAGGCAGCTTCAGCGACCTCCGCGCCTATGAGAAGCTCAAGGCCAAGCTTGAAGCCGTCGACGCTCAGTTCGGCACCCCGGGTGCCCGGGTCTATTATCTCTCGATCCCGCCGCAGTTGGTCCAACCGGCCGTCGAACAGCTCAAATCGGCCGGGCTCGTAAATGATCCCGGGGAAAAGCGGGCCTTCACCCGCGTCATCGTCGAGAAGCCGATCGGCCGCGACCTCGAAAGTGCGAAGCAGGTTAATGCCTCGGTGGCGCATGCCTTTGCTGAGTCGCAGACCTATCGTATCGACCACTACCTGGGCAAAGAGACCGTCCAAAACCTGATGGTCTTGCGGTTCGCCAACAGCATCTTCGAACCGCTCTGGAACCAGAAGTACATCGACCACGTCCAGATCACTGTCGCTGAGGAAGAAGGGCTCGCCCAGTACGACCCGATCACGGGTGAGACGACCGCCAGCCGGGTCGGATACTACGAGGGCGTCGGTGCCTTGCGGGACATGGTCCAGAACCACATGCTTCAGGTTCTCTGCCTCACCGCGATGGAGCCGCCCTACTCGCTCTCAGCCGACGTCGTCCGCGACGGCAAGGTGGGTGTCCTCCGCTGCCTCCGCCCTTTCAGCCAGAGTGACCTCGAAAACTCAGTCGTGCGGGCCCAATATATTGATGGCGAGGTTCAAGGCCATACGGTGCCGAACTACCGTCATGAAGTGATCGACTTCAACTCGAAGCACAACCTACCGATCCCTCCCAGCATCACGACCGAGACCTTCGTCGCGATGCGAGTTCATATCGACAACTGGAGATGGGCGGGCGTCCCGTTTTATCTCCGTACCGGCAAGCGACTGCCGAAGCGCGCGAGCGAGATCGCGATCCAATTCAAGGCCGTGCCGAACATCCTCTTCAACCAGAATCCCGACGTCCCGCTCGAACCGACCGTCCTCTCGATCCGCGTCCAGCCCGAGGAAGGCCTCTCGCTCCGCCTGGCGACGAAGCTGCCCGGGCCGAAGGTGCGGATCTTCCCCGTCAAGATGGAGTTCAACTACAGCTCCCTCTTCGGCGGCGAGAGCCCCGAGGCCTACGAACGGCTGATGCTCGACGTGATGGCGGGAGACGCCACGCTCTTCATGAGGCGTGACGCAGTCGAAGCGGCGTGGGAGTTCGTCATGCCCGTGCTGGAACACTGGGAACAGTCTCGTTCGCGGTTCCTCCCGCAGTATCAGGCCGGTACCTGGGGGCCGCTCGAAGCCGACCGACTCATCGAAGCCGATCACCGGACCTGGAGGACTCTATGAGCGCGAGCACATTCAGCGTCCCGGCGGCCGAGTCGGTTGAGGTTCCGCTCGGTTCGGTCGAGCGTGAACTCGGCCGACGCCTCAAGGGGGCCTACGGTCCGGGAGACGCCCCGGTTCATCGGGCCCGGATGTCGAACCTGATTGTCTATTGCACCGACGACGTCCGCGCGGCTGAGGTCGAGTCTCTGATCCCGGAGATCGTCAAGATCCACCCGGCTCGGGTGCTGCTACTCGTCGCCGACGAACACTTGAAAGAGGCTGATGTCAAAGCCTCGATCCTTGTCCGCCAGGCAGGCCACGGAACACGCCTCTGTTCGGAGCAGATCACGCTCCGAGCCGGGGGGCATGCCGCGAAGCACCTGCCATTCGCGGTCAGAGGGCTCCTGATCGGTGACCTGCCGACGAACGTCTGGTGGGCAAATTCGACGCCTCCGCCGCTCGCGGGTCCGCTCCTCGACGACCTCGCAGAGAACGCCCAGCAGGTGATCTACGACAGCCTCGGCTGGACCGATCCCCACCGGGGTGTCTCGGCCGCTTCGACTTGGCTGAAGCGGTTCGAGCGGAGCGATGCCGACGGCCGATGGCGAGTCGCTTCAGACCTCAACTGGCGCAGGCTCAAGTTCTGGAGGAGGATTCTCTCCCAGGAATTCGCCCCGGCGATCAACCCGGGTGCGCTGGACAGCGTCACCGAGATCACCATTGAGCATGGTCCCCACGCCGTGACTCTGGCCTGGCAACTCGCCGGCTGGTTCGCCTCCCGCCTCGGGTGGCGTATCCAGGAGACGAAGTTCAAGCAGGGGCTCGAAATCGCCTTCCAGATCTCGGCCCCTCATGGATCATTGCGGCTCGTGATCAACCGCCTTCCCGAAGGGCCGAGCGATATTCGCCACGTCCGCATCGCCTGTTCGATCGCCGGCAAGCCGGGGGCGCTGAATTTCACGTCCGAGGACGATGCGAAGCTCTCCGTCCAGCCTGAAGGGCTCGATGTGGCACCTCGCACCGTCAACATCAAGCCGACGAGCACGGCCGACATCGTCGGTAAGCAACTGTCCGACCGCGATCCCGACCCGGTCTTCCGCGACGCGATGGTCGCGGCACATGTCCTCGCTCAAGCCGTGCTGAGATAGGAATGTCGCGGGAACTTACTTGGAGCGGAGTTCGAGCTGCCCATCCTTCGTCACGTCGACCTTACCGGTATACCGGACGGAGGTCGCGTCGTGGATGAGCAGTTCGATCTCGTCGCTGGGATTGGTCCCCAGCGTGACCCTCGGTTTCCCCTCGAGATCAAGCAGGGTGATCCGCCGGGTCGACACCGGCCCGCCCCGGCCGGGGAGGCCCGCTCCAAGGAGTACCCCGACGACCAGGGCGGCACCCATCGCAATCCGTTTGATACGACGGATCTCGGTCTCCAGTTGTGCGACTCGGGCCTGCAACGGATTTGTCGGGTCGATGAGCATGAATATAAGCACCGAGAGTCAAGATCGTGGACGTTGAGATCGACGTGCTATCATCGTAGAAGGAAGGTCGCCGGCAATCTACCGGTCGGCGCTGGTATCGACGGTTAAACGAGGGTGAATCTATGTTCCTGGCGGGCGATATCGGTGGCACGAAGACCGTGCTGGCACTCTTCGAGCCGACGGCGGATGGGCTCAAGCAGATCTGTGAGGCGACGTTCCCGAGCCAAGGGTCGGCGACTTTCGAGTTGATCCTCGACCAATTCGCCGCCCAGACGGCGTACACCAATCTCAGTTCCGCGTGCTTCGGCGTCGCGGGGCCGGTGATCGACGGCGAGTGTCGGACAACGAATCTCCCCTGGCACCTTGTCGAGACCGAGCTGGCGGCCTATCTGAAAACCAAGCGGGTGAAGCTGCTGAATGACCTCGAAGCGGCTGCCTATGGGATGCTCTTCCTCAAGCCCGAGGAACTCGAAGTCCTCAACCCTGGCACGGAGCCGCATCACGACGGCAACGTCGCGGTGATCGCTGCCGGCACCGGCCTCGGGGAGGCGTTCCTCTACTGGGGCGAGGAGCATTTTCATCCCGTCGCCTCCGAGGGGGGGCACTGCGACCTCGCGCCTCAGAGCCCGATTGAAGACGAACTCGTCGCCTACCTCCGGAAGCACTTCGGCCCCCATGTAAGTTGTGAACGGGTCCTCTCTGGCCCCGGATTCCATCACATTTATTCGTTCCTGGTCGATCGCGGTCATCAGCCCGAGTCGCCGGTGGTGGCCGAGGCGCTGACCACCGGGGATAAGAACGCGACGATCTGTCAGTTCGGTCTCGAAGGTTCGGACCCGCTGTGTGTCCAGACCCTTGACCTCTTCGCCTCGATCTACGGTGCCGAGGCCGGCAACCTCGCGTTGAAGTGCATGGCACGGTCGGTCTATATCGGTGGCGGAATCGCGCCGAAGATACTGCCGGTCCTGAAGCGAGGCGGGTTCCTCGCATCGTTCCTGGCCAAGGGTCGGCTCGAGCCCGTGATGAAGGGGATGCGAGTGAGCGTCGCCCTCAACCCCCGCGCCCCGCTGCTTGGCGCGGCCAACTATGCTTGCCGGCTCTGACCCGACCGTTCCGACCGCCCCGACTGAGGAAATTCCACGATGAGCGTCGAGCGAGATCGTTTGCGTGAGCCCTACGATGAGCAGTATGGCTGGCCCCGGTGGGGTCCGTATGTGAGCGAACGCTCCTGGGCGACCGTGCGTGAAGACTACAGTGCGGATGGCGACGCCTGGAATTACTTCCCGCACGACCTCGCCCGCAGCAAGGCCTATCGGTGGGGCGAGGACGGGATCGCTGGGATCTGCGACCGCTACCAGCTCCTTGTGTTCGCGCCGGCGTTCTGGAACGGCGTCGACCCGATCCTCAAGGAGCGACTCTTTGGGCTCAACTCGCCCGAGGGGAACCACGGCGAGGATGTGATGTTCGTTTGGTCAGCCGCCTTCTGCAACCTATCTACGATGAAGCGGCTCGTTCGACCACCTTTTTCCAGGCCAGTGAT
>JANXSY010000184.1 GCA_025356435.1 Isosphaeraceae bacterium
GATGCAGTCCTTCATTCCACTCATTTCCCCCCCCCAGTCCTGTTATCCACGGAGAACGCTCTTGAAACGTCGCAATGGATTCACACTGATTGAATTGTTGGTGGTCATCGCGATCATCGCGGTTTTAATCGCCCTCCTCCTGCCGGCGGTGCAGGCAGCACGCGAGGCGGCCCGCCGCGCCCAGTGCGTGAACAACCTCAAGCAACTCGGGCTGGCCGTACATAACTATGCCAGCTCGCAGGGGACTTTCCCCGCGCAGACGATCGCGAACAACGCCAACTGCACGGGCTGCTGGTCGGTTTCTTGGGTCGGATCGATCTTGCCGAACCTCGAACAGAACGCGGCGTACAACGCGCTCAATTTCAGCGTCGAAATGACCAACCCCGCAAACAACACGGTCGGCTTCACGGCCCTGTCGTTCTTGATCTGCCCGTCGGAAGATCAGAAGCAGCGCCCCGCCGCCCCTTGGGCACCGACGAATTACGTCGGCAACACCGGCGGCCCCGGCCCGATCAGCGCGTGGAGTGGGGCGATCGTCCCCACGAAGAATCCGAATTGGGCCAACACCCAGCTCGGCAACATGGCGTCGTTCGGCTTTGAGGGCTTCACCGACGGCACGTCGAACACCGGCATGTTCAGCGAGCGGCTGATCGGCGTCAACGGCAACAATACGGGCACGGGCGTCAAGGTCCTGGCGAACGACGTCCTCAAGAAGCGGGCGCTGTTCATGATCGGGCAGACCCTCAACCCCAACTCGCCGACCGGCCAGACCGACGCGCTCAGCTTCGTCCAGGCCTGCAACAGCCTGCCCGGGACCACACAATCGTTGGGGACACGGAACTCGGGTGCCCACTGGCTGCTCGGCGTCCCGATCAACGTGACGAACCTCGCCTATACCCACTTCGGCGGGCCGAACTCGAACACCTGCACCTACTCGAATAGCGAAGACACCACCTACTGGTGCGGCTCGCTTTGCAACAACCCGGCAACGAGCAACCACTCCGGCGGCGTGAACATGGCGATGGCCGACGGCTCGGTCAAGTTCGTCAAAGACTCCGTCAACCTCCAGACCTGGTGGGCGCTCGGCAGCCGCAACCGTTCCGAGGTCATCAGCGCCGACAGCTATTGAACCGCCCGATCGTCAGTGACTTCTAACGCCGCCGCGCCGGTCGTCTTTCGACCGGCGCGGCGTGTCGTCCTTCCCAACTAGAGAAAGAGGATCAGGGATTCATGAAAGCCTTTACCTATCTGCTCGGCACGGCCCTCTTCATCGGTTCGTTGACCACCCTCGGCTGCGATAGCGGCGGCACCAAGGCGATCGAGGGCGGGCCGCCCAAGGACGTCGACCTGAGCAAGCAGCAAGATATGTCGAATATGCCGGGATATAACGAGATGCAGGCTAAGACCAAGAGCAAGACGAAGTAAGAGCGTCCGATCAAACTCTCCCCCTTGGCCTAGGGGGAGGGCTTTGTTCGTCGCTCAAAAAAAGTCGGGGCTTCGAGCGTATGAGTGATCGCCGCCGCGTCATGGGTGACGCATCATGACCCGCCCCGAAGCCGTCGCGATCCGTCGGCGATGGCGGGCGAAGACGTGGGTCGTCGCAACTCTGCTGGTCGGGGTGATCGGCGGTTATGCGGCCTGGGAATGGCCGGTCTGGCTCGTGGCGCGGGATGTTCACGCGGCGATGGCGGCAGGCCGGTTCGAAGCGGCCCGGAAGGGCGTTGAACGCTGGGTCGCGCTGCGCCCTGACTCGGCCGAGGCGCAGTATCACCGCGTCAGGATCGCGTTGGTACTGGGGCTGCGTCGTGACCTTGCCGAAGGGACCGAACGGCTCAAAACGCTCCGCCTCTCCGAGCCCGAGAAGAGCCTGCTCACCGCGCTCGTTGACGCCCAGTTCGGCCGCCCCGCGCAGGCCGGTCCAGTCCTCCGTCGCGTCTTCGATGAGGGTCGCGGCCCCGACCCGCAGCTCGACGAGGCGCTCGCCCGCGTCTACCTCGAATCGTACGACATGCCGAACGCCGAGCGGGTGATCGAGCGATGGACCCGAGACGCCCCCGACGCCCCCCTGCCCTACGTCTGGCGGGCTGAGATCCACCGGCGCCTCGCGGCCGAGCCGCCCGAGGTCGTCGCCGACTATCGCGAGGCCCTCAAACGCGATCCCAACCTCGCGGAGGCACGGCTCGGCCTGGCGGACGAACTCGGCCGGATGCACCTCAACGCCGAGGCCGCGACCGAGTACAACGCCTACCTCGCCCTCAAGCCTAACGACCCCGCCGGTCTCCTCGGCGCGGGCCGCAATACGCTCGAACTCGGCGACCTCGACTCCGCCAGCCGCCACCTCGATCGCGCGCTCGCCCTCGCCCCCGAGAACGTCGACGTTCACAAGGAACGTGCCAAGCTCGCCCAGCGCACCGGCGACGACCTCGCCGCGCTGCACCACCTCGACACGGTCATCACGCTGAGCCCCTTCGATCCGGCCGTGCGTTACGCGCGCAAGCTGATCCTGGTCCGGCTCAAACGTCCCGAAGAGGCCCAGCGGGAACAGCTCGCCATCGACGGCCTCAAGACCGACATCGACCGCATGAACGACCTTCAGGCCCGCCTCGCCGACGCCCCCCACGACGTCCGGCTCCAGGTCGCCCTGGCCCGCTGGATGTTCGACCACGGCTATGCGCAAGAGGGGCTCAACTGGTCAAAGAAGATCCTCATCGAGACTCCCGGCCATCCCGAGACCTGCACCCTGCTTGCCGACTATTACGACGCCCACGGCCAGCCCGACCTGGCCGGTCCCTACCGCAAGCAGTCGGGCCGGATCGGCATCAAGTGATGATCCGAATTGGCGGATCATTCGCGGGCCGACACGCCTGAGTCACGACAGGTCAGGCACTCACCCGGCCTCTCCCTTGCGATTGCGTCCAGAAGCACTGGCTTTCTTGGCGAGCCTTCCGGCCTCGGGGAGTGTCTGCGAGACGATCGAATGGCCGGGATTCCGCACACGCCGAGGCACGAGATCTTTGATGTTGCCGCCGACGGCAAAGTATTCGCTCAACATCTGATCGAGCGAAACGTCGGGCGAAGCCGCCTCGATCCTGGCGACGCGGGGCTGGGTTGACTTGATCCAAGTCGCCACCTGCTTCTGGGTCAGATTCGATCGCTCGCGTAGCTGACGCGACATTCTCGCGACATTCAACCGCAACTCAACGAGCTTCCGTTCGCCATCGGTGAGTTCAAGGAAATCTGAAGCATCGCCGAATCGGAAGCCGGCCGCCTCGATCGCCTTGCGCTTCGCTCTGTCCATCACGGCTTGATCTCGTTTCCAGCCCAAGGTTTTACCCCAGCCTGAGCAGTGAGCGGAGGGGACTTTACCGATCCGAAACGGCCGTGTCTCATTGCCAAGTTGTCTATCGGATAGGATATAAAATCAACCCGGAACGACATCGGATCCCTACACGTCTGCTTTCGATTCATGCGTGATCGTTCCCCCTTTTCTCGGGTGACAACTGGAATGAGCGACGAGTCGCGATCGCCGACCCTCACCCTCCGCATCGTTTACGAAGACCTGCCCGACTTCATCAAGGTCGAGGCGTGGGTTGTCGTTGGTCGTTGGTCCGGCGTGAGCTGGGCGTACACCGATCCCGACTCGCTCGTCGAGGAAGCTTTAGGCCTCCAGGCATGGTTGGTGCGACCGAGCGGAGAGCACACCCTGGAAGCCGGTTCAGTCGACCTCCGGCGGTTGGTTCTCGCTGCGCTGATGCGCAGACCGCGCGGGCCATCTGGCCTGTCAGATCCAGATCGAGGCGGACGAGCACGATGGCTGGGCCGGGGGAATGCGACGCCTCTCCTTGGAGTTTCCTGCGGAGCTGGAAGCGGTCGAGCGATTCGCCCGTCAGTTGGTTCGAGTCGCCCAGTTGCTGTCCGACGAAGCCGTCATGGTCGGCACCTGAGTTCGACCCATTGACGCCCGTCTGGATCGGGTGGCCGGAGTCGTGACACGACCTCCAACGCAACGCCCGCAACACTCGGAAAGATGGCCAATTGAGACATTCTTGAGCGATCTTAGGTGGCACAGGTTCTCGAACCGGTGAGGATGGATCTCCGCACGGGCGGCCTTATGTCTGTCGCCTACTCCCCGGTTCGAGGGTCGGGCCCACCCCATTCAAGGCGGGGCCACCCAACTTAATCGCTGCCTCTCGCAAGAGGAGCGACTTACCAATTCTCGTGACGAATCGCGCCAAACCCTTGTCGCTTGCTGTGTCGTTTAGTACACTGTGAACGTCCGATCGGTGAGAGTTCGACGCAGCCGAGAGGGAGGCGGTTTCGATGAGCACCTTGATGGACGTGGCGCGGGCGAAGGGTCGGCAAGACGTGGCGTCGTCGTTGAGGGCGGGGTCGATCCGTGAGGTGAGCCTTGTCGGGGGTCCGCCGGGTCGGTGGTCGGCGGGGGATCGGGTGTCGTGGGACGGTCGGTCGTATCAGGTCGTCCGAGAAGAACCGGGGTATGCCCACCTCCGTCCCGTGACGGGCTGATCGGGCGACTCTGCCGTAACAGTGGGTCACGACGATGGAACGTCTCAAAGAGGATCACGGGTCGATCTCGCTCGGCGACCGCGACCCGTCCGACCCGTCACGTCGCGCTGTGGAGTTGGTCCAGCGCGGCCGGATGATTCTTGACGTGGCGATTGTCGACCTCGAAGAGAGCGAGGCGGCGCTCGGGACCTATCACCCGACGTCCTGGTTCTTCCGCAACGCGCTGACCGAGACGCAGAAGGCGTGGGACCGGCTCGTCACCGACATGGGCGATCCGGCCGTTGAGCAGGCGATCAGACACGCGCCGATTGCGGTGCTCACAATTGACATCGACAGCCGGCGATCCGTACTGCTGATCCTGATCGACGGCAAGACCTATCGCGCCGAGCCGGTCGTTGGCACGGCGCTGGCCCCGGTGCAATGGCGGATCACCCGGCTCCGGCCGCCGCTCGAACACGGGCCTTATTATGTCAGCGCACTCCGCGACGGCTCGGCCCAGTGCGACTGCGGCGAGTGGATCTTCCGCTCGGCCGGTCCCCGGCCCGGCTCAACACCCCCTCCCCCCTGCAAACACCTCGCGGCGCTGCGGTCGCTCGGATGGCTCGAAGAAGGTCGACAACGGTTATGGCATGAGAATTCCTGGTGAATGTGGTCTTCGATCGCGTGTACCGCTCTTGGTAGGGCTGGTACCGCTCGGTACTAAGAAAGCTATAATGACCAATGTATGCCCTCCGGCCTTTGGGCACCTTCACCTAGGCACCCACACATCTCGTCGGAATGAAGACGTTGCGTGGTGTCTCGCAGAGATCGAAAAGTGACAATCTGAGGCCTATGACGGGCTTGTCTCGGATGAGATGTTCTGGCGTTATTCTCTATTCATTGATCGAACCGTGCGACGGACCGACCTCTCTTCGGGGCCATCAACCTCGGCGTTCCTTCCGCGACACCGGCACCAAGGCGATGCCGACGAAGGCGGGTCCAAGAATGCTCAAGAGACATTTTCGCCGTTCCCGATCGGTGTGGGGAGCGGTGGTCGCCGCGCTGGTGTTGCTCGCTGGGGGGGAGTCGTTCCTGGTCCGGGTCGCGCGTGATCGTGACGAACTCGGCGGCGAGATGGCGAGTCTGCATGCGCTCGACCTCGACCTCTTCCGCGCGAGCGCCCCGCTCCGTAACCGGCTGGCCGGGGGCTATGCCGACCTCGGCCGGGTCTGGAGCCGCCTGGGATATCTCGCCGCCTTCGCCCTGGTTGGCACCGCGACCTTCGCCCGCCACGTTTCTCGCCGCCGCCGGCAGGTCGAAGAACGCTCTCAGAATATCGACCTCCACGGTCTGCTCGCCGTCGTCGTCTGGGAGCCGACGGGCCGGCTCGTCGAGTGGCATAACGCCGTGCTTCACGACGCCAACGGCGGGGTCTCCGCGATTATCTCCTCCGCGCTGTATGTCACCGAGCGCGCGCAGTCGGGTGAGGCCCCGCGCGAAAGCGAGGCGTGCTATCGTCGGCTCTTCGAGTCGAACATCCTCGGCATCATCGTCACGCGCGACGACGGAACGATCGCCGACGCCAACGGCGACCTCCGCCGCGTCCTCAACTCGCTGCTCGGCAGCCTTCTCGCCCTCGCCAACCGGCCGGGGGGCGATTCGTCGGCCGATTTCGCCGAGCTCGAACCGCTCCTGACGACCTGCGCGAGCCTCGTTGGGGCACACCGGGCCGAGGCCGCTCATCTCGCCAAGGATCGGTTCCTCGCTGTGCTCAGCCACGAGCTGCGGACTCCCCTCAGGCCGGACCTCGCCGCCGTCACCGCCGCGAGCGACGATCCCGAGTCTGGCCCCGATCTGCGCGAATTCCGAGAGATGGTCCGCCGCAACGTCGTGCTCGACGCCTCGCTCGGGCTCGACGCCGGGGCGACTCACGTCAAGGTCGACCCCGCGCGGTTCCAGCAGGTGATCTCGAATCTGGTCAAGAACGCGGTGAAGTTCACCCCGGCGGGCGGGACGATCTCGATCCGCACCCGCAACGAGCCCGGCCCTGAGACGCCCGCGAGTCGGCCCCGGCTCATCATCGAGGTGGCCGACACGGGCGCGTCGTTCACGGTCGACCTCGCGACCGTCGCCGCCCCGAAAGACTCGACCCCTACTCGCCGGTCGCTCGACATCGTTCTCGTCGAGGACAACAAGGACTCGCTCTATTACCTCACGCTCTTGCTCCGTCACGCCGGGCACATCGTCCGCCCCGCCGCGAACCTCGCCGACGGCATCGCGACGGCCGAATCCGCGCCGTTTGACCTCCTGCTCAGCGACATCGAGCTGCCTGATGGCACCGGCCTCGACCTGATCCGCCACCTCGTCGCCGCGCGCCCGGGACGCTTCCCCGCGATCGCCATGAGCGGCTTCGGCTCCGTCGAAGACATCCAGATTAGCCTCGAAGCCGGATTCCTGTCTCACCTCACCAAGCCCGTCGACTTCGGCCGCCTCCTTACCGAAATCGATCACCTCGTCGGCCAAAGCTCGCCCGATGAAACCCAAGATGAGACCCATGCAACAAGACCGGACTCGCGACCACCTGGCCAATGAACGGACCTTCCTCGCCTGGATTCGCACCACACTCGGGCTGCTCGGCCTGGGATTCGTGCTCGCGAGGATGGGGATCTTCCTCCGCCAGATTGCTGCCGACATCCCCGGCGCGCAGCCGCAACACGCCAACACCGGGCACGAATTCCTCGTCAGCGGCGTCGTCTTCCTCGCCATCGGCACGGGTCTGGCAGGTGCTGCCGCCTGGATTCACGACCGGAACCGTCGCGCGATCGACTCCGCCAGCTATAAGCCGGCGCATTACGCCATCTATGGCCTAGCCGCGATCGTCGTTGCGGGCGGGCTCATCATCATCGCGCTTGTCATCTGGCGGACCCCTTCCACGGTGTAGCGAATCACCGAGGGACGCGGGGCTCGACGGCTTCGCTACAATGATTGATAGCGTCGAGCCGCATTACACAATCTTGAGGTGATCCCTTGATCGACTGGTCTGCCGTTTTCAACGACGCCCTCTCCTACTCCGACTTCCTCACCAAGCATGCCAACCTCGCCCAGCGCAGTCGCTGGGACGCCATGCACGCGAAGATAACCCTCGACGACGCCCAGCAGGCCCTCCTCGGCGGCTTCGTCCGCGCGATGCCTGTGGTCGTGCTCAACGGGGCCTGGTGCGGCGACTGCATCAACCAGGTGACGATCTTCGACCACTTCGCCCGCGCCTGCCCGAAGCTGGACCTCCGCCTCCTCGACCGCGATGCCCTCCCCGAAGTCCGCGACGCCCTCGCGATCAACGGCGGCCATCGCGTGCCCGTGGCGGTCTTCCTCAGCGAAGACTTCCAGGAGGTCTTCCGCTACGGCGAGCGCACTCTCTCGACCTACCGCCGCAAGGCGATCGAGCAGCTCGGCGCCTCCTGCCCCACCGGCCTCGTCGCCCCCGACCCCGACGCCACCCGCCTGGTCACCTCCGAGTGGCTCGACGAATTCGAACGCGCCCAGCTCCTCCTTCGCCTCTCCCCCCGCCTCCGCGAGCGGCACGGGGATTGAGGACGATTTCAGCCAATCGCCGAAGCCCTCAGGACGACCTGGAGTCGGGTGGGGCCGAGGATGACGAAGCGGACCCTCGTCGTGGCTCACGTCAGGCGGCCGAAAGGCCGTCTCACGGAGCGTCGGGGCCTTCTGATCCGCCCTGATCCAATGCGTCCCGTGTACCGATACACGAACACCCCGCCGCCCCTAGCAGCTTGTTTTGGGACTAGAAGCCTTCCCAGCTTGTGTAATCTGCGTTGTGTATTAGAGGAAAAATCCTCTTTGGGTTCCCATAGCAAAAACGCAAAGCCGATCGCCGTAGAAAAGCTACGCAAGACGGCATATAATGGTTGGGAACGGGAGAACGAATTTATGATCACCAAACTCACGATTGAGAATTTCAAGTCGTTTCTTGAAAGCACGACGATCGATTTCGCGTCCGGGACGGCATCCAAGCTTCCCGGGAACTTACTTCGACATCGGAATGGCGAGCGATTCGTCAAGTCGATGGCTTTATATGGTCCCAACGCATCTGGAAAAACAACGGTCTTGGATGGACTTTACGCACTCGGGAACTTTGCTCTCTTCAGCAGCCGAGACCAAAAGCCCACCTCCCAGATTTCCGGGTTTCAGCCGTTTGCTCTGGATCAGGCGTCGTCAAAACGGCCGACACGAATCGCCCTGACTATTGATTTAGAAGGTGCTCGCTACACCCTCGATGTGTCTGCGACGTCGAATCGCGTTTGGAACGAGGTACTCAATGTACAACGAACGACGACACAGCCAAGCCGCAGGACGAAAGCCAAGCTGCTGATTGAACGTAATTGGGAACCGGACAAAGAGAAGTACTCCACGACGCTGCATAAAGACCTTGGCACAGAACTGACGCGAAGCGCGGCCATCGAGCAGACAACGCCGAAAAAAATGGGGAAACGTCTGCAAAACCGGATACGACAAGGCTGACGAAGATGGCTTTGATCGACTATTCCCGCATTTATCTATGGCTCGTGCCCAAGCGTTGGCGACAGACCTCCACCATATAGCCTCTGTGGGCAAGGCACGCGGAGTGAATCCGTCGACCCAAGTTTATGAACTCATTGCCATCTTGATCGGCGTTCGGACGGACGAGAAGTGTCCGATCACGGGTGAGTGGAAGCCCATCGGCGACGGCACTGCCGCGATTCAGATAAGTAAAGGCGACACTATGCCGACACACAATAGTAACGCAGTGAATTGGCGACTCCAACCATCCGCCGTCTTGATGACTTCAGAGACCTAACGCATTGTCGAATCGAGTGACGTCTCTTTGATCCATCCGTCCACGGCCGCGACTTCGACTCCCAGGATCGAGATGTCGTCTCGCGGCTCCTGGCCTCCATCCCCTCCGCGATCGCTTGGAGGAGCCGGGCATCGCCGAACCGATTGCTGTCGACCGGGGGGTGGATTGGGCCGGTTTGGCCTGCGGCGTCGATGATTCCATACATGAGCGTGGCGAATTGCTCGGTCTCCACGTCACGGTGGAGGAATGTTCGCTGGATTTTCGCCGCCGCCGATACTCCGAGTGGCCATGCATCGCACCGGGTGAGTTCTTTTATGGTGTCGAGACATCAGAACAGCAACGGTAATTCGGAATGCCGGTCTACCGTTTGGTCTCGCCCTCACTCAAAAGTTGTCCAAACACGTTCAGAATTCGTGATGTCTGCTTTGACACTTCGGTTATCTTCAAGGGTTGAGAGCCCGCGGGTTGGCCGGTTGCAACATTGGTAAAACTTTGGCATCAATGTTTATGAACAGTGAAGCGAGCGTAGATCGCGATGGCTTGAGCTCCCGCCGTTATCGATTGGCTCGCTTGATCGGGGCGATGTCGGCCGCCGGCTTGGGGATTATGGCGCTGGCGGGGTGGGGATCGGGCTCGGCAACGCTGATGGCCCTGCACGCGAATTTCATCCCGATGGCACCCAACTCCGCGCTGGCGTTCCTCGTGCTGGGGCTCTCGCTTGGATTGCTACCGAGGCCAGGTGGGACGGCGAAGGTCGGCTGGGTGAGCGTTCCCGGGCCGCTTCTGGTCGTGATGATCGTGACGCTGCGGCTGTCGGAGTATGCGACGGGGATCGACCTGGGGGTCGATCACGTCATGATGAACGTCCACGGCGAGTCGTTCGGCCTCACCCCGGTAGGCAAGATGGCGCTTCCAACGGCGATCGGCTTCCTGATCGCCGGCCTGTCGCTCTTGCTTCAGACCCGAAAGCCCAACCACGGTTGGCGAGACGACCTGATCGGGGCGATGGCCTTGTTCGTGGCGCTCGGCGGCCTGGTCTTCACGCTGGGCTACCTCCACAACGCCCCACTCATGTCGGGCGGTGAGTCGATCCCGATGGCCTTGAACACAGCGCTGGGGTTTGGCCTGCTCGGCCTGGGGATGGTCGCGGCGGCGGGGCCGACCGCCTTCCCGTTGCGCCTGCTCGCGGGACCGTCGACCCGTTCGCGGCTGCTCCGCGTCTTTCTGCCGTTCGTCGCGGCGATCGTGATGCTGGTCGCCTGGTCGACGCTGCTCGTCTCCGGCTATGCCGGCCGGTCGTTCGCCGCCCTCATGTCGGCGTCATCGATCGTGCTTGCGCTGATCGTGGCCGGCCTGATCTGCGCCCGGATCGCCGAGCGAGTCGGTGGCCAGCTCGAACGCGCCGAGACTGCTCTCAAGAAGGCGAACGAAGATCTTGAAGCCAAGGTCATCGAGCGGACGCGCGAACTGTCGACGGCCAAGGCGCTACTTGAAGAGCGCAACACCCAGTTGGAAGAGACTGCCGCCGACCTGAAACGCACCTCGGCGTCGGTCCGCCGCGCGCACGAGGAGTTGCAAGAGACCCACGAGGTTCTCAAGCGGGCCGAGAGCGAGCTCGTCGAGAGCGAGAAGCTGTCGTCACTCCGTCAGATGGTCGCTGGCATGGCCCACGAGATCAACAACCCGCTTGCCTTCGTCACCAGCAACGTCGCCGTCCTCCAGCGTGATGTCGGCAACCTCCATGAAATGATCCGGTTCTATCGAGAAGCCGAGAAGACGCTCGCCGAGCACCACTCCGAACTTCTCGATCGCATCCACACGCTCTCCGACAAGATCGATCTCCCGTTCATCCTGGAAAACACGGATAGCCTGATGTCCCGCTCACGCGAGGGCCTCAAGCGGATTCAGCAGATCGTCAGAGACCTCCGCGAGTTCGCCCGGCTCGACGAGGCCGAGCTGAAGGAGGCCGATTTGAACTGCGGGATCAAGACGACCGTGAGCATCCTCCGGGCCAAGGCGGAGAAGCAACGGGTGACGCTGGAGACCAGCTTCGCCCCGTTGCCACTCTTGACGTGCTACTCAGCCAAGATCAATCAGCTTGTGCTGAGCCTGGTCGACAACGCGATCGACGCCTGCTGTCCCGGCGGCCACGTCACCGTGAGCACGCGCTCGACCTCCCACGGCATCGAGATCGAAGTCGCCGACAACGGCCGAGGTATTGACTCATCGATCCGTGGCAAGATCTTTGATCCCTTCTTCACAACCAAACCGATCGGCAAGGGAACAGGTCTCGGCCTCTCGATGGCCTACGGAATCGTCCAGACCCACGGCGGCCGGATCGACGTCGATTCCCAGCCAGGCCACGGCTCTCGGTTTCTGGTCTCCCTGCCGGTCGGCGGTGCGCTCTCCTAACGGTTTTGACCTCTCCATCGAAACCGAACGTCCTTTTCACTTCGCTCAGCGAGATGGTCTCGGCGGAGGCTTCGGCATGCTTGGCCTCGCGCAGGTCGAGCACATTAATCGCGTCGGCGAGCAATGCGTGCAGGGCGACGTAGATCACGCCGACGCACCGACCGCGGGATAATCAACATATCCCTTCGACCCGCCGCCATAGAAGGTCGGAACGTCCGGGACGTTGAGCGAGGCACCGAGGCGGAATCGTTCGGGGAGGTCGGGGTTGGCGATGAAGGCGGTGCCGAAGGCGATGGCGTCGGCTTCGCCTCGGGCGAGGTAGGCTTGGGCCTTCTCGAAGGTGAAGCCGCCGTTCACGACCAGGGTGCCGTCAAAGAGCGGGCGGAAGTAGGTGGTCGGGACGGGATGCGCTCCGTGGGCGAGGTCGCGGGCGATCGCTTCGGTGATGTGGAGATAGGCAAGGTTTCGCCTATTCAATTCCTTGACGATGTGTCCGAAGGTCGCCTCGGGGTTCGAGTCGCTCATCGCGTTAAACGCACCGCTCGGCGAGAGCCGGATGCCCACGCGGTCGGAACCCCAGACGTCGATCAGGGCGGCGAGGGCCTCCAGGGCGAATCGGGAACGGTTCTCGATCGAGCCGCCGTAGCGGTCGGTGCGCGTGTTGGTGGCGTCTCGGAGGAACTGGTCGGGCAGGTAGCCGTTGGCGCAGTGAAGCTCGACGCCGTCGAAGCCAGCCGCCATCGCCTGAGTCGCGCCGAGGCGATATTCCTCGATCACCCCGGCGATCTCGTCGGTCTCGAGCGCCCGGGGCGTGACAAACGGCTGGGGGCCGCTGAGCGTCATGACCGTCCCGTGCGGGGTGATGGCCGAGGGGGCGACGGGGAGATCTCCGTTCGGCTGGAAGCTCGGATGCGAGGCGCGGCCAACGTGCCAGAGCTGCGCGAAGATCCGCCCGCCCGCGGCGTGGACAGCCTTCGTCACGATCCTCCAGCCGACGACCTGCTCATCGGTGTAAATCCCCGGCGTCGACGGATAGCCGATCCCCCGGGGCGAGACCTGAGTCGCCTCCGAGATGATGAGACCGGCAGAGGCCCGCTGGACGTAATAGGTCGCGTTCAGATCGTTCGGCACCCCTCCCGCCGACGCCCTGCAGCGCGTGAGCGGGGCCATCAAGATCCGGTTCGGCAGAGTGAGCGGCCCAAGTTGGAGCGGCGAGAACAGCGTGATATCGCTCATCGAGGCAGAATCTCCTGAAAATGACATGATATAGCATCGCGAGCCGTTGGCCGGTTCGCGGACGTGCCTGCTTCGATTCTTACGAGGCGAGTCAACCCGTGTCCGGAAGATGGCTTGGCAAACGCCCCGCGATTCCGTACGCACGAGGTTGGCCCGAAGTCCCTATACATACCATGGCGGGAAGACCGCAAGTCAAATTCCCAGGTGCAAGATGTAGAGGTCGTGGCCCGAACTCGCAACCTCATCGGCGTAGCGGGCAGGATACGGAGCCGGTCGACCGTCTCCTTTCGCTCGAACTCGAGCCGCGTGAACTCTCTTTCGTTGCATGGCTCGCCCTCGGTCCAGGTCCAGACCCCGGTGAGGCGAAGCGTGCGAGGCCCGGCGTCGAAGAGGTCGGCCCATGCCGTGAAGATCCGTCGTGCGATGGAAGCGCCATCGATGATGAACTTCGAATAGCTCGTGAACGGGTCATCCGCGATCGACAGCAGCAGGAAGTCGTGAAATGGCCCAGCCAACGGATGCACCTCGATTCGTCCGCCTGATGCTCACGGATCGTCACGAGTGGGTTATCCTGGCACCATACGCCCTATCCGTCAAGAAGTGGCGGTGCCACTTGACCTTCAGACATGACACCGGGGGGGAGTTAGGGCAAACGCTCTGGGAGCTTATTTCTTGTCCGCCCATGAAGTCAATCGAAGAACATAACGTCATGTCATAGTTTGAAAGAGATTGTCCTGGACCGGCGTCTCGGGTGGTGTCCTACGAAGTGTGAGCGGCTGGCCGCGTGACCCACTTCAGTAGGGTCCAGGGGTGTTTTGACAGCCCTGCCGCCATCGCGGGCGTCCGCTGCTGCCACCGCCCCTCCTCGTCACGTACCCGCAACGTCCGCACACACCAGAAGAAGTTGTCGCTCCTTCGTCCAAGTGCTCCAGGATCGCGATGACCTTCTCATGGGGGAAGCTTGGACTGGTAGAACGGGGTCCCCTTATGTGCCGAGAACCGAGCCTGACAGGATTTGCAGCGCAGGAGCGAATATCGCTGTGTCTTCCCACGAGGTCGTAGACGGAGAGATTGCCGCCATCGCGGACGCTGTGGAGTTCGCATGAGCGGTTCTGACAGCAGAACCGCGAAAGGTTTTTCACTGGACATGGCACCTCCGCAGCCGAACGACGCGGCAGATCCGATCGCGTCAGGATGAGATCTGCCATCATGTTGCGTCAATCCAATAGGCTCAAACAACCTGGGACACCACCAAGCAATGAGGGTGGCGGGAATTGCAGCCGCCGACTTCGTTCCGCAAATCGTTTCATCGCAGAAGACTTGCGTCGAATGCTATGCCCGCTGTCTGCATTCTGTCTGCATGGATTCGGTATCGAGGGAGCTTGTCGTCAGGTGGCACGCACTGACGCCGGAAGTGAGAGAAACGATCATGGAACTCATGCGGTCTTATCGAACGATTCCGTGAGTGAGTAGCTCGTGCTCCGACCTCCAGCCGCGTCCTTCGCCAGAACGCCCGTTTGGACTAAATCGTTGATGTCGCGGTTGGCCGTGTCTTGAGAGCACTGGGTAAGCTTCGCCCACTTCGACGAAGTGAGCTTTCCCTCAAACCCATCCAGCAATTTGATGATCACCTTGCGCTGCCGGTCGTTGAACGACACTCTGGCATGAACGTCCCAGAACCGGGCTTTGCGGAGAACCGTCCGCAGCGTCACCTCCGCACCGTCGAAGGCACGGTCCAGGCAGCCGAGGAACCATTGCACCCACAGGGTAATTTCCAGAGTGCCCTTCTGGGTCTGCTCGAGGATCTCGTAATAGTCGCTTCGCTCGGACTGGATCTGGGCAGACATGCTGTAGAAGCGTTTTGGACTGTCTTCGGATCGAGCGAGGGACAGGTTGGCGATGGCACGCGCAATCCGCCCGTTGCCATCGTCGAAGGGATGAATCGTCACGAACCAGAGGTGTGCGAGGGCGGCTTTGAGCACGGGATCGGTCGAGTCCGGTGCATTGAACCAGGCGAGGAACTGCGGCATCTCCACCGGGAGCCGCTCGGTCGCCGGTGCCTGATAATGAACGCGTTTCTTACCGATCGGTCCCGAGACGACCTGCATCGGACCCGATGCGTCATCCCGCCAGTCACCGACTCTGATCCGCTGCATCCCGCTGCGACCGGTTGGGAACAGGGCGGCATGCCAGCCGAACAGGCGTTCCTCGGTCAAGGCTTGCTGGTAGTTCTGGGTCGCGTCGAGCATCATCTCGACGACGCCCTCGACATGGCGGTCCGCTGGCGTTAACCCCCCCATATCAAGTCCCAGGCGACGCGCAATCGAAGAGCGTACCTGGTCGCTGTCGAGGATATCCCCCTCGATCTCGCTCGACTTCAGGATATCCTGGGTCAACGTATCAAGGAAAGCCTCTTCCCGCAGCCGAAACCCCAGCCCCTCCATCCTGCCGAGGAGCCGTCCCTGCCGGTGACGCACCGCCGCAAGAGCGGCCGAAACCCCCTCGTGATCCCATTTGAAGCCCGGCCAGTCGCTGAGTTCGTGGATGTACACCGCTATTCTCCGCACGATTTGCGGATATTATAGCGGCTAATCTCCGCACCACAAGCGGAAAAAGCGAGAGAGATTCTCCGCAATGTCCCCGGAGCGACAAGACGCCTATGGGACTTTTTCTGGGAGACATCAATGGGTCGATGTTCAATTCAGAAGACGATGACACGACTGTAAGTGAAAGTCAGATTCAAGGTTGATAGGGTTGCCAGTGCCACACGCCGGTCTTACGATCGCTCGCCAATGAACCGGTCGAGTGTCTCTCGGCATTCCTTGGAAATTCGTCGAAAGCTCACGCAGAGTCGCTCCTCTTCGCAGAGACGTACCCAGTACTTTAATGCAAGATTCGCCACTTCGTGCCACAAGTCCAGGTTCAAAGCGGTAGGTGGTCGTGGGGTAAACTGCCTCTCGACCAAGTTAGCCCCCGCCGGGGCGAAGACCATCGGCAACATGTCGTAGACCGGGGCCAGCGTCAGCGTCATTTCCCTGGCCTCCTCGGCAAAGAAGGACAGGTTGCCGAAGTGCCTATCGGTGTTCCCGATGAGGGCACCAAAGGTGGTGGAAAATGGTGGTGGAAAATGGTGTCAATTATAATTTATCGCTTGGATTGAGGTCCCCGGTCGGTTAACGTCGGGGCATGGGACGTTCACTTCGACCAAACGATGACGGCCTGGTTTTCCACGCCCTGAGTCGTGGCAACAATCGCGATCCCGTCTTCCACGACGCCGGAGAC
>JANXSY010000206.1 GCA_025356435.1 Isosphaeraceae bacterium
CTGCTCGGCGGTGAGGCCATGCTTGGTCGCGTTGAGCCGAGAGACCTCCTTGCCCGCAGCCGTATTCGGGCCTGTAGAGCGTCCCGCATTGAGCCGATTCGCCTCGATCTGCCGCTCGGTTGCCATCGCGAGTGCCTCCCCGTTGTGAATCTCCCCACGCCACGTCGCACGAGGGTTTGTCTAGTATAGCCGATGATTGGTCGGCCAATCCCCTGAATGCGGGATTTATTCCCAGAAACGCAAAATGAGATGGGTGACCCGGACGATTCGGCCCGCCATCGGGATCAGATGCGACTGCGGATAAGTCACGCCCGGCCGTCGGACTTGTCGGTCATGTCGCGCACTTGCTAGAATCGTGAAATTTTCCGGGTCGCGCTGCCCTGTGCTGACAACGAGAGTCGGGCGAGCGCGGGTTGATCCGAGCCGAGACGCCGCCACGAGACAAGACGAGAACCGACGTGCCCAAGCGTACTGATATCAAGAAAATTATGATCCTCGGCGCGGGGCCGATCGTCATTGGCCAGGCGTGCGAGTTCGACTATTCGGGTACCCAGGCTTGCAAGTCGCTTCGGGAAGAGGGATATGAGGTCGTCCTGGTCAACTCGAACCCGGCGACGATCATGACCGACCCCGAGATGGCTGACCGGACCTATATCGAGCCGGTGACTGCCTCGGTGGTCGAGCAGATCATCGCCATCGAGCGGCCCGACGCGCTCTTGCCGACTCTCGGCGGGCAGACTGGCCTCAATGTCGGGCTCGAGCTGGCCGAGAGCGGGGTCCTTGAGAAATACGGCTGCCAGCTCATCGGCGCGTCGGCCGAGGCGATCCGCAAGGCCGAAGACCGCGACCTCTTCAAGCGGTGCATGGCCGAGATCGGTCTCGAAACCGCCCGGGGCACGATGGTCCGCAGCGTCGAAGAGGCCCGCAAGGTCCGCGACGAGATCGGCCTGCCGTGCGTCCTTCGCCCCAGCTTCACGCTTGGCGGGTCGGGCGGCGGCATCGCCTATAACAAGGACGAGTTCGACCGGATGGTCGCCTACGGGATCGAACTCAGCCCGGTCCACTCGCTTTTGATCGAGGAGTGTCTGACCGGCTGGAAAGAGTATGAGATGGAGGTCATGCGTGACTGCGCTGACAACGCGGTTATCGTCTGCTCGATCGAAAACTTCGACCCGATGGGCGTCCATACCGGAGACAGCATCACCGTTGCCCCGGCACAGACGCTGACCGACAAAGAATATCAGTTGATGCGCGACGCCTCGCTGGCGATCCTCCGCGCGATCGGCGTCGAGACGGGCGGGTCGAACGTGCAGTTTGCCGTTGACCCGAAGACGGGCCGGATGATCGTGATCGAGATGAATCCGCGCGTCAGCCGGAGCAGTGCGCTGGCGAGCAAGGCGACGGGGTTCCCGATCGCCAAGATCGCGGCCAAGCTCGCGGTCGGGTTCCGGCTCGACGAGATTCGCAACGACATCACCCGCGAGACCCCCGCCTGCTTCGAGCCGTCGATCGACTATGTGGTGACCAAGATCCCCCGCTGGGCGTTCGAGAAGTTCCCTGAGGCCAACGCGGTTCTCACCACGCAGATGAAGTCGGTCGGCGAGGTGATGGCGATCGGTCGGACGTTCAAGGAGAGCTTCCAGAAGGCTCTGCGCGGGCTTGAAGTCGGCCGGTTCGGGCTTGGTTGCGACAAGAAAGACCTCTGGGGGACTGAAAACCAGCCCTCACTCGACGTCATCAAATCCAAGATCGCCACTCCGAATGCCGACCGCGCCTGGTATCTGCGCTATGCTTTGCTCGCCGGATTGAGCCTGGAAGATATCAACGCGCTCACGGGGATTGATCCCTGGTTCCTTCATAATATCGTCGAACTGGTTGAGCTTGAGGGACGCCTCCGCGCGGTCAAGACGATGGACGCCGCGTCCGACGACCTGTTCCGCGAGGCCAAGCGGAATGGCTTCTCCGACCACCAGCTTGGCCACCTCTGGTCGATGGGTGAGATCGAGGTCCGTCGCGATCGGCTCCGGCGCGGGATCAAGCCGGTCTACAAGCTCGTGGATACGTGCGCGGCGGAGTTTGAGGCGATCACTCCCTATTACTATTCGACTTATGAAGATGAAGACGAAGCCCGCGTGAGTGACAAGCCGCGCGTTGTTATTCTCGGCGGCGGGCCGAACCGGATCGGCCAGGGGATCGAGTTCGACTACTGCTGCTGCCAGGCGGCGTTCGCGCTCAAGAAAGACGGCTATGAAGTCGTGATGGTCAACTCGAACCCCGAGACCGTCAGCACTGATTACGACACGTCAGACAGCCTTTTCTTCGAACCATTGACGGTCGAAGACGTGCTCAATATTTGCGAGCGGATCACGCCGATGGGGGTGATCGTCCAGTTCGGCGGGCAGACGCCGCTCAACCTGGCGCGTGCGCTCGAAGCGGCGGGCGTGCCGATCATCGGCACAAGTCCCGACTCGATTGGCCTGGCCGAAGACCGCGAGCGGTTCCGCCTCGTGCTTGACCGCCTTGGCCTCAAGCAGACGCCGAACGGCTCGACCACCCGCTATGACGAGGCGCGACGGATCGCCGAACAGATCGGCTATCCCGTGCTCGTGCGGCCGAGCTTCGTTCTCGGCGGCCGCGCGATGGAGATCGTCTATGACGAGTCGAGCCTCGCGCGGTTCGTCGCCGAGGCGCTCGAAGCCAGTCCCGATCACCCGGTCTTGATCGACAAGTTCCTCGAAGACGCGACCGAGGTCGACGTCGACGCGGTTTGCGATGGCGTGCATACGATTGTCGGCGGCGTGATGGAGCATATCGAAGAGGCGGGCATTCACTCAGGCGACTCGGCCTGTGCGATCCCCCCGTTCAGCCTCTCGCCCGAGATCGTCGCCCGGCTCAAGCAGCAGACGTATGCACTCGCAACGGCGCTGAATGTGCGTGGGTTGATGAACATTCAGTTCGCCGTCAAGGGCGGTGATATCTATGTGCTTGAGGTTAACCCCCGCGCCTCAAGAACGGTGCCGTTCGTCTCGAAGGCGACCGGGCTGAATCTGGCACAGGCGGCCGCGCGGGTGATGGTGGGCCAGTCGCTCGCCTCGCAGGGGATCACGCAAGAGGTTGAGCCGACGTATGTCTCGGTCAAGGAGAGCGTCTTCCCGTTCGCCAAGTTCCCCGGCGTGGATATCGTGCTCGGCCCTGAGATGCGCTCGACCGGTGAGGTGATGGGGATCGCCAAAGACTTCGCCACCGCCTTCGCCAAGAGCCAGATGGGGGCGAGCAACCAGATGCCGCTAGAGGGAACGGTCTTCGTGAGCGTTGCCCCGCGCGACCGGCAGGCGGTCGTGCCCGTGGCGGCGAAGCTGGCTGAGCTGGGATATTCACTCATGAGCACAAGCGGGACCGCCGCCGCGTTGGCTGCACACGGGATCGTTGTGACACCGGTCCGCAAGATCCACGAAGGCCGTCCCAACCTGCTCGACCACCTGGCCAACGGCAAGATCGCCCTGATCGTGAACACCCCCAGTGGCAAGGGTGCCCGCACCGATGAAGGCCGCATTCGCGCGTCGGCAGTGAGCCACGGGATCACCTGCATCACCACGATCAACGGTGCCAAAGCCGCCGTCGCCGCGCTCGAACGGCTCCGCGAGGGTCCGCCCGATGTTTATGCGATCCAGGATTTGCTCAAGGGACAGGGACTGTAACGGGGGCTCGATCGGCCTTCGTCAGATGCCGATCTTTTTTATCAATTCGCTCACGATGCCGTAGCGGGCGACGATCTCCGCGTCGGCGTCCCGGATGGCCTTGATGGTCGCCGCATTCGGAATCTCCACCTTGAACGGCAGCCCGCGGTAAAGCACGATCTGGGTATAGAAGAGGCCCATCGACTCATCGGGATGACCTCACCCGCTATTGACCGGACACCGTTAGCGGCTTGCCGTTGTCCTTCTCGCTGAGGCTGAGCAGGAAGGGGATGGCAAATCTGGCCCATTCAACGGGGCTGGGGAAGCTGGCGGATCGGTCGCCGAAGTTGGAGCGGAGCATGTCGGTGTCGATAATTCCGGGGTTGAGCGGGATGGCGGCCATCCCCTTTGGCAACTCCTGGGCGAGGGCGCGGGTGAGGCCCTCGACCGCCCACTTGGTCGCGCAGTACGGGGCGACGCTCGCCGAGGTCGACCGTCCCCAGCCTGAGCTGAGGTTGACGACCACCCCCTGCCCCCGCGCGACCATCACCGGCACAATGTGGCGAATCACATTGGCGATTCCCTTGATGTTCACGTCAACAATTCGATCGAACTCTTCGGCACCAACTTCCCAGAGCGGTGCGGGGATGTTTGTGATCGCGGCGTTATTGATCAACAGGTCGGGCACTCGATCCACCAAGATCCGCGCGGCCCACGCGGAGACGGCCGTGTCATCGGCCACGTCGACGACGCTGAAGTCGTGCGGATGTCCTAATATCTTCAATTCGGCGATCTTCTCGGCCGACCGGCCGCAGCCGATCACGGTATGGCCGAGTTGCGCGAACCCTTCGGCGAGGACACGGCCGAGGCCCCGCGTTGCGCCGGTGATGACAATCTGTCTCGTGTTAGATAGCATGATGTAGAGACCTTCAAGGCCGGTCGAGCGTGACGACCATGCCCTGTTTCTGTCCGGTTCGGACGTTGAGGACGGTGAAAGACATCTCGTCGGGCGAGGCGGCGACAGCGGCGAAGTAGGCGGGAACGGTGGTGACGGCGCGGCCGTTGATCTCGGTGATGACGTCTCCGGGGTCGAGGCCGACGAGTTCGGCGGGGCTACCGGGGGCGGAGCCGTCGACGCGGAGGCCGCCCTCGACGACGGTCGCCGCAGCGCCGAAGACGGGTCGGTTGGCCGGCTCGCCGACGCTCGATCGCGCTCGTCCTGCGAACCGTCCGACGAGCGTGACGTCGGTCTTCATGATGCGGCCGGTCCGCACGTCGCGGTAGGTCAGCCGCGCGATGCCTTCGGCCTGGACCAGCATCCGCTGATAGCCCTTGGCGGTACGGACCTTGTTTTCGTTGATAGCGAGGATCACGTCGTCGCGCTCAAGGCCGAGCTTGGCGGCGGGGCTGCCGGCCTGGGTCGCATAGACGAAGAGGCCTTCGATACCCGGATTCACATAGCCATGAATCCCCAGCCTCTGTTTCGGGTAGGCGACGATGAAGGCGTCATCGGCCGGGGCTGGGGCCGGCGCGGGGGTGGGAAGGGCGTCGGGGTCGGGGTCTGTGAGCCGGATGATGCGGACGTCGAGCGAGATGAGCGGCGTCTGGGTCATCTGGGGATGGGCGGGGTCGGCGGGGTTATCGAGGCCGTCGGGCACGAGCTGGCGGAATTGTCTCGACGTGTTGCGCGCGGATTTGGCCGTCACCTCTGCCCAGGTCGCGGGGCGGCCGAACTGCATGTCGATCGTCTCGACGAGTGACGAGGTCCAGAGGCCGCCCCGGCCCGCGTATTCTTTGCCGTCTGGGAGGACCAGCGAGGGATAGCTGATCGACGCCTCGCCGGGCTGCGACGAGGTGATATCGACGAACCCCGTCACGTCGAAGAAGAGGGCGCGGAACGGAGCCTTGATGCGGGGCGGCACGGGCGGGTGGCCGCGCTCTTGCGGGTAAAACGAATTCGTCGGGATCACGATCTGTCGGTTACAGCAATCGGTGGAGACGACGCCGAGCCTCGGCCGTTTGGCCCGGATCGCGGCGATCAATTCGCTACGAATCAGATAGCCCTTGATGCGTGGAAACGAGAGATAGTGGCCGACCCTGGGGTCATTCGCGCCGTGGCCGGCATAAAAGACGACCACCGCGTCGTCAGTCCCGACGTTCAGTCCCTGGATCGTCCGGAGGATCACCTCGCGACGGCATCGCTCGCCGTTAATCTCTGCGACGCGGAGGGCACCCCGGACGCTAATCGAGTCTTGAAATCGCGAGTCGATCGCTGCTTGATCGACCTTGACGCTCTTGCCGATCGTCGGGTCGAGAGTATCGGCGATGTTCACGAGATGGACGGTCGCGGCCTCGGCCGAGATCGCGGCGGAGAGGATGATTGAAGCGAACAGAACGTGCTTTGCTGGGATTTTTGCATTGCTTAGCATGGATAATGATCCTATGCTGTGATTAAAGTAGTACAGGTCTGATCGGACGGCCGAGGCAGAGGGGCTGCGGGCGACCGAAGGTGTCGACGAGTTCGGTGGCGGGGTCGACTCCGAGGGCGTGATAGACGGTCGCGGCGATGTCGGCGGGGGTCACGGGGTCCAGTGCGGGGTGGGCGGCCCAGCGGTCGGAGGCCCCGTGGACGGTTCCGCCGCGAATCCCCGCGCCGGCGAGGACGGTTGAGAAGCAGTGCGGCCAGTGGTCTCGACCGTCTCGACCGGCCCCTGCACCGCCGACGACGCTCTGGCCGACGCGAGGGGTCCGGCCGAATTCGCCGGTCCAGACGATCAGAGTCTCATCGAGCAATCCTCGCGCATCGAGGTCGTCGAGCAAGGCGTTGAAGGCCTGGTCGGCGGCGGGCATGAGTCGGGTCTTGAGGTCGACGAAGTTGCGGTTGTGCGTATCCCAGTAGACGCTGACGTTGGTCAGGCCGTCGTTCTGCCAGAAGACAGTGACGACGGGCACCCCGGCCTCGACGAGCCGGCGCGCCTGCAAGACGGCCTGCCCGTGCGGGTGGAGGCCGTATCGAGCGCGAAGACGGGGGTCTTCACGCTCGAGGTCGAACGCTTCGAGGGCGCGGCGATTGGTGAGCAGGTTATAGGCGCGAGTGAAGTTGGATTTCGCCGCGCGCACCTGTTGGCTCGCTTCGAGGTGCCGGGCCTGGTCATCGACCATCGCGAGCAGTCGCCTGCGGTCGCCCGACCGGCCCGAGCCGACCTCCTCCGGGAGCCGGAACGAGCCAACGTGGTAGTCCGGCTTACTCGGATCATCGTCGATCGTGAACGGGTTGAGCGCGGGTCCGAGCCAGCCCGCGGACTGGCCGTGGCTGCTCTCGACGAACCGAGGGGCACCGGCGGGGTCGGGGATCGTCGGCCTCATCTGGATAAACGGCGGCAAAACAGTGCGTTCGTTACCCTTGTTCAAGTGAGCGAGCACTGCTCCGTAGTGCGGCCAGTCATCGGCGAGCGCGGCGTTGATGTTGGCGAGCGGTCGGCCGGTGAGCAGTTCGTGGGTGGCGGTCGTGTGGCCGACGTCGCCGTGATGGACGGAGCGGATCACCGCGAGCTTGTGGGCCTGGCGGGCGAGCAAGGGGAAGTGTTCGGAGATCGAGAGACCAGGCACCGAGGTCGCGATCGGCTTGAACTCGCCCCGGACGTTCTCGGGGGCGTCGGGCTTCATGTCCCACGTCTCTTGCTGCGCGGGGCCGCCCCACATGAACAGGAGAATACACGCCTTGGCCTTGCCGAACGACGGCCCAAACGCCCTCCCCGGCGCGGGCGAAAGGCCGCGTGCCTGCAAGAGCGTCGGCAGCCCGAGCCCGAACAGCCCAAGCCCCCCCGCGCGGAGGAACTCACGCCTCGACCCCCCATGCGCGGCCCGCAGAGAGTCACAACCCCGGATCGTCGGCATTACGAATGTCCCCAGTCTCGATCAATCCCAAGGTTAGATTAACGCCTTGGTAGCCGCCCCGCCAGCGTTGGGAGGGACGACGAACGAGCGGCGATCGGGTAGAATCCACTCGGACGACCCGACCCCCGATGCCGGAAGGAGAGCCCCGATGGCGACAGTCACCGAAACGCCGATCAGTGAGACCCGGATCGGCCCCGACCTGTCGGAAAGCCTTATGAAGTCGTCGACGGACAGGTTGTGGAGAAAGTCATAGGTGCGTTGCAATTGCGGATCGCTAAACTCCTGGAGAGGAGATTGAACGCCTTTGTCTCCGAAAACCGTCTAGGGGCGGTCGACACAGAAATGATTTTTTTGATCGAGCGGTCGCCGAAGCTCATGCGACGCCCCGGCGTCTCGTTCGTCTCCCGCGACCGCTGGCCGATCGACGAACTCCCACCCGACACCGAGGCGTGGGATGTCATCCCCGACCTGGCCGTGGAGGTCGTCAGCAAGAGCAACTCGGCGACCGACGTCAAAGACAAGATCGAGGAATACTTCCGTGCCGGCGTCCGGCTCGTCTGGCTGGTCTACCCGACTCAGAAACTCATGGATGTTTACGAGTCCTCTACGACAGTCCGTGTCCTCCGCCGCGAGGATGAACTGACCGGTGGCGATGTCTTGCCCGGCTTCCGGCTCCCGCTGACGGAGCTGTTTCGCGCTGATCCGGCATAGGTCTCCGGTCATCGTGTCGCCTCTCGGTACACCCGATCAAGAGTCCGTCCGTCACTCCTACCTGCCCGTGAATGTTGCAAATGAGATGCCTTTGCGGTTCGGAATATCTGATCGTGGAGGGTTCCCTCGATGAACTCACTCGTTCGGGTGATCGCCGTCGGCGTGATACTGACCGTGGCGATTTCTCTCTGGGCGGTCCGGCCCCGTTGAGTCAGAGCCCGTTCCTGAGCGACGTTGTCGAGCCGATCACCATCGTCTTTACGATGTCGTTCGACGATGGCGGAAGCCAGGGCCTCCGGTTTGCGGATGCGCGGGGGACTGTGAGGAATGTCTGTCTGGAGAATACGCTCGTCTGGGCAGACGAACCGAAGGTTCAGGAAGGCCATCACAACATTCTCCTGAACAGCTTCTATCCCCACGGCGATCAGGCCCAACGGGTTCCCATTTCGGGGGTCGAAGAGCGGGCGCTGCTGGGGCTCCTTGAACGGTGGGCGAGCCGAGATCCTGATGCCATGGAATTGGAGCGCAGGTACAGACGTTACAATGCCAGAGAGATTAGCATGGATGCCTTTTGGGAGGGCCTCTCGGATCGTCATCATCTGATACAGACGGCAGTGAGTATTCTCTTCACGCTTCGTGCTAGGAACTGAGCGCCATAGGTCTCCGGACGGCTCGGCTACCCGCGTCGCTCTGGTTCTGGTAGGTTGCGCATGAGGAGCCGAGGTTGGCTCTAAGGTCAGATGGGGCAATTCGCGATGGACATGGGCGTGACCGGTCGACGGCGGCCGGAGGCTTGGGGACGGTCGGATGGGCTGATTACTTCGGCCAGGCCGCTGGTCAGGCCCGCGCCCCGGTCGGCGATGTTCTTTCCGCTGGTCGTGATCGTGGCGGTCTTGCCCGGCCTCTATGCGCTCAACTGGTGGGATCTCACGCCGCCAGGCCCTTGGTGGGGGATCAGGTCGCTCGCCGTGCTCGAAGGCAAGATCGGCGACCAGGTTGGGGCCGTCGCTGGCCTCTCGGCGACTGAGGCGACGGCTTACGTCAACGTTGCCTATCAGCCCCCGCTCTATGCCTGGCTGGGGGCGGTTGGGTTGGGACTCACGCCCGACCGCGCTCCGTGGGCGATCGTCTTGCCGAGTTACATCTCCGGTGCGCTCGTGGTGATCCTCGTCTATCTCCACGGCCGACTCTGGCGCGGACCGGGGGTCGGACTGGCGGCGGCGGTGCTAACTGGATGTAACCGCAACCTGCTCTTGCAGATGCAACAGGCATCTCCGACGACGCTCGCGCTCTTGGCGACGGTTTCTGCACTCTATGCCTATGGCCGACACCTCCGCGGAGGTCCAGGGTCGACGGGCGGCTGGCCCTGGGGGGGCGGCACCGGCTGGCTCGCGGCGGGAGGACTGGCGCTGGGACTGGGGCTGCTCTCCGAGGGGGGATTCGCCCTGCTCGTCGTGCCGATCGCCCTGTTGCATCAGGCCTATCTCGTGGCGGAGGTGCCTTCGGCCGATCTCCCGCTCAGAAAACGACTTAAGATCGGCTGGCGCGATAATCCGAGCCTCGTCGCGGGGATGCTCGTCGTCGCGATTGGCCTGGCGGTTGCCGGACCCTGGTATGTGCGGATGATCGTCGTCCACGGCCGGGAGGTCGTCGATGCGTTGCTCGCCCCACTCGACCCGGTCGGACCCGGCTTCACTGGCCTGCTCGCTCGCCTGGTCGACCTTGCCCCAGCCACCTTGCCGCTGGGGATCTACGGGGCGATTCGCGCAATCCGCCGCGGCTTGGTCTCTGAAGAGGACGACCACGCGACCGTTGGCGGGGTCTTCTGGGTTCTCTGGCTGGCGGTCGCGGCGCTCGTTCCGGCGATCTGGTCGACCGGCCCCCACGTCACATTTGACCTATTCCTCCTGCTGCCGCTCAACCTGCTCGCCGCGCAGGCGATGTCTGACCTGGCCTACCGCCAGATCCCGATCCGCGTGCTCAACGTGCTCGCCCCAGCGACCGCCGTCTGCGTCGTCTGGTGGGTCAGCGGCAACCTCCGCGAGGCCGTTGCTGAACTGGCCCGAGGCCATGCCAGTCCAGAAACCGGACTGGGACTTCATCTTGCGCTCGATCTTGTGATCGCCGCGATCCTCTTCACCCGAGGACTTGAGCGCTGGGCGAGGCGGCGAGATGACCGCCAGCGCCGGGTTCTGGGCGGGTTCCTCATCGCCGTGCTGGTGACGACGATCATCGGCGGTCTGAGCAAGATATCGCACATTCAGCCCCAGACCCGCGACTATCTCGGCCTTCGCGACGTGATCCTCCGCCGCCACGACGCCAAGCCGTTCCGCGAGGTCGACGTGATCGGCCCCGACCGTCGACCGTTCCTCATCGCCGACTCGCCCAGGACTGACGGTCGGCTCCGCTTCATCCTCCGCACGACCCTGCCCCGGCTCACCCCCCAGACCCTCGCCACGACCGACGAACTGCTCGCTCTCCCACCGCCTGAGGATGCTCGGCTGGTGATCCTCGTCGGCACCGAGCAACGTCTTTCCTGTCCGGTCCAGTCGAGCCTCGGCCTGGAAACCCTCTTCCCGGGCACCTCGGGCCTCGACGCCTACGCCACGACCCATACGCCATCTCGCCGACCTTGATCATTGAGAAAGGCCCCGCATCCTCGGTTGAGGATGCGGGGCCGATCGTTCAGGTTCGAGGGGAAGACTCAGGCGTTGAGTTTCGCCTTGCGACGACGCAAGCCGTGGCCGATGACGACCAGGGAAGCGATGCCGGCGGAGAGGATCGTCGAGGGCTCGGGCGTTGCGAAGATGAACGTTCCGGCGTCGTAACGGTTTTCCGGAGACGAATCGATGATGGTCGGGTAGTAGAGGCCGGGGGTCGAATCGTACCGGCTTTGTCCCACGAACGAGATGTACCCTCCGCCACTGTTGACGATGCTATAGGGGTTGGCAGACCCGCTGGAGTTAAAGTTCTGGTCGTTGAACGAGACGATGCTCCCCTGGAACCCGACCGGGAGATCGAACGCCGTGACCGAGATGAACGCATTGCCGTTGATCTGCGTAAGGCCGGAGGTGGTCGACGTGAGGGTGACGGAGGGACCGACCAGCAACCCGGTGTTGCGATCGAAGATGCCGACAGTCACGCCCCCAAGATTCGTGTCAAGGTTGGCAAAGCTCCCGTTATCAAACGCGCCGAGGGCGGTGATGCGGATCGCGGCGTTGACATCGAAGTCCATGCCGATGGGGCCGGCGGTATAGTTCTGGAGTGACCCAGAACTGATACCTGAGGCGTTGTCATAAGCGATGGTGCCCGCACTGACCTTGCCCGCCATTCCGACCATTAGGCCCAAAGCGGCCGCAGCGAGCCCCAATTTCCTGGTCATGCGACTCATTTAGATACTCCTAATTTAGTTGTGGCGGCTCCGGTTTTGGATTGTCCAAATGGGAGGTCCGGTCTGCCTACCACCAACTTTCGTGAAGATTGTCGCCTTTGAGATGATATGACAAGTCGGCGTGTCTCTATGTTTACAAAATACAATACGTTGTCGGATGGGTTTCCAAGAGATAAGTTGGCAGATCAGTTTGACTGCATCTCTAGGGTCTGATGTACGGACCGTCTTCGATTCGACGGCCCCGCGATAGGTGGTCCGCAAAACGTACTTACGGAAAAAAAGTCTCGTTGCTCATGCAACCAGATCGAGTCTGAACCCGGCCTAAAAGATAGCTCTATTTCAAAACCAATTCTTTAGTGCTCGATCTCTCTTCCGATCGCAAAAATGGCGTCATATAAGGCGCTGTGCGGCTTGCTGAGACTTGCGACACGTCTTCGGGCGTGCCGGCGGCGACGACTTGGCCGCCTTCTTCGCCCGCTCCGGGGCCGATGTCGATGATCCAGTCGCTCGCGGCGACGACGCGCATCTCGTGCTCGACCACGATGACGGTATTGCCCGAGGCGACCAGGCTATCGAGCTGCGCCATCAGCCCTTCCACGTCGGACGGATGCAGGCCGGTGGTCGGCTCGTCGAGGACGTAGAGCGTATCCCCGCGCTGGGGGCGCTGGAGTTCGGTCGCGAGCTTGATCCGCTGAGCCTCGCCGCCGGAGAGTTCGGTCGCCGCCTGGCCGAGTCGCAGATAGCCGAGGCCGACCTCGTGGAGCATCTTCAGCGACCGGAGCACCGATGGCTCGTCGTCGAAGAACGCGCAGGCGGTGTCGACCGTCATCCCGAGCACGTCGGCGATGGTCTTCTCGCGGAGTGTGATTTCGAGAGTTTTCGCGTTGTAACGAGCCCCGTGGCAGGCGGGACAGGGCGCGTAGACGCTGGGCAGGAAGAGCAGCTCGACCATCACGAAGCCCTCGCCCTCGCACGTCTCGCAGCGGCCCTTGGCCACGTTGAACGAGAAGCGGCCAGCGTCGTAGTGGCGGGCACGCGCCTCGGGGGTCAGGGCGAAGAGCTTGCGGACGTGGTCGAATAGCCCGGTGTAGGTCGCCAGGTTCGATCGCGGCGTGCGGCCGATCGGCTTCTGATCGACGCGTACCAGCCGCTTGATCCCTTCCATCCCGCCGACGATCTCGCCGCCGAGAGTCGCCACGGCCGTTCGTTCGAGGTCTTCGCCACCCTCATCCTCCGGCGCGATCTCCTGCCCGAGCCGCTCGGCAACCAGCTCAACCAGTACCTGACTCACCAGGCTCGACTTGCCTGACCCGGAGACGCCCGTCACAGTTGTGAACACGCCGATCGGGAAGGCAACGTCCAGCCCATGCAGGTTGTTGCGGCTGACGCCTTCCACTCGAAGCCAGCCCCTGGGCTGTCGAGGAGTGCGGGCGGGGAGGGTTTGCGATCCGAACAGATGCCTGCGCGTCTGCGATTCGTCAACCCCCCGAAGACCATCGGGCGGGCCGCTGTAGACGATATGACCGCCCTGTTCGCCGGCTGCCGGACCCACGTCAACAATCCAGTCGGCATGGCGAATGATGTCGAGGTCATGCTCGACGACGAACAGCGAATTCCCCGATGCCTTCAACCGGTCGAGCGCCCGCAAGAGCGCCTCGGTGTCGGCCGGATGCAGACCCGCCGAGGGTTCGTCGAGCACGTAGACCACGCCGAACAGATTCGATCGCACCTGCGTGGCGAGCCTGAGCCGCTGCAATTCGCCCGGTGAGAGCGTTGGCGTGCTGCGGTCGACCGACAGATAGCCGAGGCCGAGATCGATCAGCACCGCGAGTCGCGCGACAAGATCTTTGGCGATCCGCCCGACGACGATCACCTTCTCGGGATGATTGTCGTTGAGCGCTGGCACTGACCCGGCCGCATAGGGCCGCGCGACCTCC
This sequence comes from Isosphaeraceae bacterium, assembly GCA_025356435.1. Lineage (GTDB taxonomy): Bacteria > Planctomycetota > Planctomycetia > Isosphaerales > Isosphaeraceae > CAMFLR01. Next base: position 13,614 of record JANXSY010000206.1, read on the forward strand.
TCCAGCCGGGCGAGCGGCAGCTTCGATAGCTCGGCGATGTCGTAACCCGCGAACGTCACCGACAGCGACTCCTTACGCAGTCGTTTGCCAAGGCAGTCTGGGCACTCGCTACTCAACATAAACTGGAGTGCGCGCCTCTTCATCAATGGACTTTGCGTGTTGGCGAACGTATGCAAGACATGGCGTCTGGCACTGGTGAACGTCCCCTGATAGCTTGGGTCAACGTTCCGTCCCAAGGCCGCGCGTGCCTCAGCCGGGCTGACGCCCGCGTAGACCGGGACGGTCGGCTGCTCGTCAGTGAACAAGATCCAGTCGCGATCGGACTTCGAGAGTTCGCGCCAGGGCCGGTCAACGTCATACCCGAGCGTGACGAGGATGTCGCGGAGGTTCTGCCCCTGCCAGGCGGTCGGCCAGGCGGCAATGGCGCGCTCGCGGATCGTGAGCGCGTCGTCCGGCACCATCGACTGCTCCGTCACCTCATAGATCCTCCCCAGCCCATGACAACGGGGACACGCCCCCTCGGGCGTATTCGCCGAGAACGACTCGGCATAGAGCAAAGCCTGCCCGCGTGGATACTCCCCTGCCCTTGAGTAGAGCATTCTGAGCAGGTTCGACAGCGTCGTGACGCTCCCGACCGAAGACCGTGTCGTCGGCGACCCGCGCTGTTGTTGCAACGCCACCGCCGGCGGCAGCCCGTCGATCTCATCGACCTCCGGCACGCTCAACTGATGAAACAGCCGTCTGGCATAAGGCGAGACCGATTCGAGATACCTTCGCTGCGCCTCCGCATAGAGCGTCCCGAACGCCAGCGACGATTTCCCCGACCCCGAGACTCCCGTGAAGACGACCAGGGCATCGCGTGGAATATCGAGGTCGACATTCTTGAGATTATGCTCACGAGCCCCCCGCACGCGAACGAAGCCGGTGAAGGGATGGGTTCTAGGGCTTCGCGGAGGAGGTTGATCGGCCGTATCCATGTTGAGATCGATATCGTTAAAGCTTGCGAAGG
>JANXSY010000225.1 GCA_025356435.1 Isosphaeraceae bacterium
CCTCGCGCTCGAACGTTGTGGATGAACTCGAAGAACCCGAGGTACAGCGGCCGCTTCTCCTGCGAGATCCCCCGGTGCGGCCGCAGCCAACTCCGCAGCAGCGACCAGAACCCTTCGAGCGTGTTGACGTGCGTCTCGCAGAACCCGTCCCCGTCGTCATCCCGGGCGTACTCCCCCTTGGCGTGGCAGACCGTGCGGTGGTCGTAACCCCATTCCTCCAGGCGGCTGTCGATGTCGTATTCGTCGGTGTAGACCACGGTCCGCTCGGCGATCGTCCGCCGGATCAGAGGCCCGATCGTAACCTGCTTGACGTTGGCCAGCATCCGAATCATGACCTCGCCGGTCCGCTGGATCATGCCGAAGATCGGCGGCTTCTCCTTGGCCAGCGTCCCACGGCCCCGAACCCCTTTCAGACGCCGTCGCTGACCGGCTCGGCCTTTTTTTTGACGGCCTCGGGATTTTCCTTATGTCCAGCCACCACATCGACTTCGTCGCACTCCACCTCGCCTTCGAGGGCGACGGCCGGGCGGTGATCGACGATCCCCTGGCGGAGTTGCTGGACCATCGTCTGGACGTCGCTGCGGTCCATGTCCAGCTCCTTGGCGATCTGCAAGCTCGACAGGTTCAGGCCCATGAAGTCGAGGCAGATGATCCAGACGTGTAGGGACTGGTGATGGCCGGCGAAGATGGTTCCGGTCAGGTCGTCGAACCGCCGCCGGCAGCCTTGGCAGAGGTAGCGTTGACGATGTGCCTGGAGGTCGTCACGCCCATCTTTGATGACCGACTCGGACGAACAATGGGGGCAGGCGACCCGGTCGGGCCAACGCATCTGTCGGACGGTTTGGAAGCACTTGGCGTCGTCGATGAGGTCGCGGATGTTGACCATCGGTCAGTCCCTTGACCCGGCGAAACGCCGGAGCCGATCCTGAGGTGCGGGGCGACAGATCCAGGGTCTCCTAACCGCCCGGATACCCGATCGAAACCACCACCCTGGAATCCAGCATGAGCCTTTCCTGAATGTCGTTTCCAAGGCGAAGACCGCGTGCGATGTTTCAGGACACGTGGTCAAAGATCATTTTGCCGACGTCGGGAAGGTCAGTCGTGTTTGGCACGTCGATTCGGTTGCTGGTCGATATTGGTTGGAAGCAGCTCCAGATTCCGGCTCGGGAGATTGTTGAACACAGCGCGGAGTGGCAGTCAACGTGATCGAAGGTATGCTGGGATCGGAATGCAACGATCTCTTCCTGACAGCAGGCTGCGCAGTTCCCGGTCGGTGAGTGTAGGGCCCTACGTTGAACTCCCACGGGCGCAACGCTCGGAGCAGTATCGCACCTGTTCCCAGTTGCGCGACCATTTCTTACGCCAGGTAAAGCGACGGCCGCAGGCCGCGCAAATCTTGCTGGGCAGATCGGCCTTCTTCGTCCCTCGCGGCATGGGTCCCTCGACTCTGCATTCCTGGCAGGAGCTTGACGCCACCGTGATGACCACCCTTGGCTTGCATCCGCGATGCGGATCGCACGTACGGGCGCGGCTCGGGGCCGCAACCGAAACGCGAATTCCGCGTCGTAGCCGGATCACGGCGTCAGGGCCGGGTTTAGCTTGCGATACGGGACCCCGACGTCGCGGAGAATAGACCCGGATGCGGCCACTCCGGACCGGAACGCCCCTTCGACACGCCCTCCGGCTAGCCAGTCGCCGCAGACCGCCAAACCAGAGTCGCGATCAAACAGGGTCGGCTTGCCGATCGACACGGGTGTGTCGCTGAACAACCATCGCCGGGCGTCCCGAAAAGTGGCCTCAGGAAGTGTACTCGAGATGATTCTTGCAAACTCCGCGATCAGCAACTCCGTCACCTCCCGTGTGTCGGCGTCGCGATGATCCTGCGACCATTCCGCTGATCCGTGCAGCACCCAGCAGTCCGCAGCGGTGTCTCGACCCGGCTTCGAGCTGTTCCGCGCCACCCACGCGAGCGGCGAGTCGTGAACGAATGCCGCGTCCCATGGCACTTGGACCCGACGTTCGAACGCGGCAATGACGGCCCAGCAGGGAGTCATCGGAACGGCACGGACTTCGACCTCAAAGGCGTGACCTCGCAGCAATACCGCCGTCTGAGGAGCGGGGAGTGACACGATGACGTATTCGAAGGGGTGTCGAGATTGCCCGGCCGCGTCCGTCAATCGCCAACCACCTTTGACGCGGTCGAGCCCTACGACCTCCGTTTCCAGGCGGAGCGGCACATCCTCCGCCAGGTGCTGGGCGATTGTCGACATGCCGGGGACGCCGACGTAGCGAACCTCTTGGTCGACCTTTGGTTGGACTTCATCACCGTGGATGGCGACGACGCGCCCGGCCCATTCCGCGACGATCCCCTGTTGGACCCAGGCCTCGACATATCGGGCGAAGTGGGGATCACGGACGGTGAAGTACTGGGCGCCGTGATCGAAGCTTAGGCCTGTGTCGGGCCGCCGTGTCGCCATGCGGCCGCCCGGGCCCCGACTCTTCTCGAAGACCGTCACATCGAAGCCATGGTCTTGGAGTGTCCGGGCACAGATCAACCCGGAGAGGCCGGCCCCGACGACTGCGACCCGCGGCATGGGTGACCTCCACGGGCGCGTGACCTTCTTCATATATCGTTGCGGATCGAGGCGAGTCGCGTGCTCGTCGGTCGGTCGGTCTCGCACCGTGCCGAAGATGGGTCGGGGTGGCGTGTGCGGCCGATCGAACTGGCCCAGGCACCACAAGAGGCCCCCGTAGGACGCCGGGTCGCGACCGTCCAGGGCGTAACGGTGATTGAGGTCGATCATCAGCCTCAACGCCGTCGCCGCGTCGGGCGTCCAGTTGAGGAACGCCTTACCCCAAGTCATCCGGACGTTGTTATGAAGTTCTCCTTGTATCAACAGGGACCGCTGGGCCGCGTCCCAGAGTGGGTCCCCGGTCATTCCCCGGGCGAGTGTTTCCCAGTCATAAATCGTCGGCCGCGGGTCGACTTCGCGGGCCCGGAGCGTGTCCGCCGCCCACCCGGGTATTGCGGCCAGGCTATCATGGCTCGCCTTGTAATAGCAGAAGGCATAAGCGAGCTCGCGCCAGACGAGGAGTTCGTCGAGGAACTTCTCAGCCCCGGGACCCCCGAACGCGGCCGCCTCGCGGGCGATTCGAAGCGGGGAAATCATCCCATAGTGGAGGTACGCGGAGAGCCGACTGACTCCGTCTCGCATCGGATCATTTCGATCGGCCGCGTACTGCCGCAGATTGTCGGCCTTGAACGCGTTCCAGCGAGCGTAGCCGGCCCGCGACCCGCCGAGGGTGTGTGGGACCGGGCCGACCGAATGATCAATCTCGCACCCGGCGATCAACCCGTGAAATGACTCCGCATTGAAGTCAATCGGGGTGAACGGCAAGTCGGGCATGGAGAATCGTTCACGCGGGTCGGCCTGCTCAGGCCAGGGCGTAGCAAGCCGCTTTTCAAGGTGTCCGCTCGTGGCGGCTCGGTAAGAGAACGCGCGGTCGTAAGCCCGGCCGACGAGCTTCATGGGCACGACGCACGATGTGTCTACCCGCCAGACCGGTGTTGCGACCTTGGCGGAGAGTCGCCCGGCCCAGCCGGTGATCGGGTCTGTGGGAAAGTCGTCGGTGACGACGACGGCCGCACGACTCGCCAGGTGCTGGAGGTGCGGTCCGCGGTGCCCCGGCCGTTCGAGGTGGAAAGCCGAGCCGATGCCGCGGGAGGAGAGTTCTTCGTGGGCATCATGTGCGCCTTGCATGATGAATGCATGGTGCCGGTCACTCGCGTATCGATAGCGCTCAGAGAGGCCTTGGTATACGAAGACCGGCAAACCAAGCTGCTCGGCGGTGACAATTGCGAGGTCTAGTGCCGGGTTCTCATGCCCTCGGAGGGCGTGGTGCATCCAGTAAAGAACAAACCGGCCGTCCCGGTTCGGCTTTCGCTCCGCAGTCGCGCGCAATCGTTCGTGCAAATGTTCGTGTATCATAATATCAATTGGCATCAAACACGAGGGAGGTAATGCGACTCCCTATTGTAGGCTGAACGGCTACCTGTGTCGGAAACCGGAGCGAGCGTTGTCGATTTTCGCATATTCACTTCAAAAATCCTTGCAAGTTCGTCTCACACAAGGGTGACGCACCTAGCGCCGGATCGCTCGGCTCCGCATGGGCGGGCGCCGCACTGCGCGACCTCGGCCGGTCAGGCCTCGCCGGGGGTCGGCCCTCGCACGGCCGCCGAGAGGGATGGCCACTTGGGGAGGGCCGCCACGATCCGCAGGTCGTCGAGTGGCGTGCTCCGCTCGCTCAGGAACCGGACCACGGCGGCGGGGTCGGCCCGCTCGAACATCCGGGCGAAGATCCGAGGGGCCAGTTCGGGCCTGCCTCTGGATTCGCAGAAAGGTGTAGCTGCTCGAAGGGCGCGCCGCGCCGCCGGCCAGGCCGATCGGCGTAACTCGCGAGCCCATCGCGTCCGGGACCGAGACCGTGGTCATGGGGATCGCCCCCGACTCCTCCTCCAGCACCTCGCAGCTCCCCGGGTGCACCCCGTAACGCATGCGGAGGTATTCGGCGATCTCGTGCCGGTGCCGACCGGCCGGGGGGGTGAACGGGAACAGGTAGGTGTTCTCGACCAGAGCCTCGGTCTCCGAGAGCGGCAGCAGGTAGACGAAGTGGGGACCGTCGGCCTGCGACGTCCGGAAGTCCATCAGCGACGGGGTCGACGGGTCGAAAGTCGGGCGGTCGACGCGGATCGTCCGGCCAAAGAAATGCTGAAGCAACGACGCCGGGCGGCGGCCCGCGCCGGGGGACGCGACCCCGGGACCTCGCCCTGAGCTGTCGAACGCGCGGAGGCCGGCGAACTCGCCGCCGGACGTCGCGACCTCTACCCAATCGGCCGTCTCGCGGACGCCCAGGATCGTTTTACCCATGGCGAGGGTGACGTTGGATGCCGAGGCCAGGCGGTCGAAAACCCGTCGATAGACGTCGACCGATTGGATTCGCAGGTACGGGTACTCGGGGCAGGCGGCGATCGCCTCGCGACGGCCGTCATGCACCGCCCAGCGCGTCCAGGAGTGCGTGGCGAGGTCGGAGAACGGGGTCGGCTCGACGTCCCATAAGCATCAGGTCCGGTCGTTCTCGAACCGACGGCGGCGGTCGACTACCAGGATCGGCTCATCGAATCCCAGCTCGAGCAGGTTCCACGCCAAGCTCAACCCGGCGCAACCCGCACAAAATATCATATGCGAATAAGTCGCATCGCTGCGGCTCGGCCGTCGCCGGGCGGCGTCGCACTTCGCCCTCGGGCTTTTGGTCGAAGACATGGTCGAGTCCTCCCCTTCTGGAACTCCCAGAAGGCCGCGAGCAATCGGTCCGAGGCGACCAGGCCCCGGGTCGGGTCCGCGATCAAGAGCAACCGGGCGATGTGCCGGAGCGAGTGCCAGGCGTCGAAGTAGACCCCGAGGGCCAGGACCGGCGGGACGACCGCGAACGTGGCGACCAGCAGCAACGTCTCGGCGATATCCGCCGCCGCCACCCGCCGCGTCGGCCTGTCCGGGCCCCACGCGAGCCACGCCAACCAGGCCCGCCGCGATCGCCTGCGGAGGGACCGACCAGCTGTCCCGGCCAAAGAGGCGGTTCGCAAGCACGTCGGCCGCGCCCGAGAACTCGCCGGGTCACGCCAGCAGCGGCAATGCGATCGGCAACGCCGAGCGGGCCGGCAGGAGCGAGGCACAATATCCCACCGAGCCCAACCGGGCCGAGAGGCCGAACCGACGGCTCCAGTACAGGTCGTCTTGTCCGAAGTGAGCCGCGGCGACCGCCAGGAATCCCGCCGACGCCACGATCGGCGACGCGAACCAGAGCGCCAACACTGCCACCAGGTAGGCGGCATAAAAGCCCGGCTCCGCGACCGCGACCGGACGATCCCCGTCTCGCATACGCAGCTCCGCCCCGACCCGGTGGTCGAACGCGCCATGCGAGATCCCCAGGAGGAGCAGCCCGAGCGACCGCAAGGCCCGACACCCCCGGAAGGGCAAGCATCAGCGCGATCGATCCCAAGCAGGCGATCCACCCAATGAACGCCATGATACCGAGCAGCCGCTGGGCGTCCATCGCGGGCGCTCCAGTCGAGACGATCCCGGAAAAACTCTCGATCATATGTATGCTTTTCGCGGCCAGTCGTCGAGATGTCCGGGCGCGATCCGGCCGATTCGCGGGCGATCGCGGGATTTGCCGCCCGTTCCCTTGAATCTGCACTTTGCCAGAACTGACATTTGTCGAGCGACGAAGGGCTTGAGATAACCCCCGCCCTCCCGGCACGATTGTGGTTGCTTACACGGCCACAATCAACACCGAGGAGGGACCGAGGTGTACGCCTTCAAATTGACCGCC